>NZ_JBVFXW010000030.1:0-42548 GCF_055522395.1 Psychrobacter sp. TPE 89C | reverse complement strand
AATATGCTCGCCATGTCTTATTCTATTTTCTGAAGGTAGGCTAGTAGCGATATGCATAAGAAACCTTATTTATAAAAAATTTATCTAAATCAAAAGACACTTTATAGACGGCTTTTTTATGCTGGTTAGAGCAGATGGTCTTTATACTGAGCGCATACTACGCGTTTACAATTTTCTGAATTAACCGTCTTCAAAACTCACCTTCAAAAAACTTTCAATCTGAGTGCTTTTCATTAGATAAGGATTGAAGTCAGAACCCGCTGAAAAGCTTTTTAGGGCATATTCCTCATCTTCGACACTTTCCGTCAGGTGTTTGGTTACAAACCCATCCCACCGAAGCGCTTCTATTTCCTCCAGCTTAACAATATTAGGGAGAATCTTGAAATGCTCATCAATTATCTTCGCTAGAGCAGTATTGACGGCCGGTCTTGAACCTTGAATATTTTGAACAAAATAACCGTCATTGATCACAAGCGCTGCAACTAACCCACTTTCCTCAAAGTATCTTCGCCACTGCTCAAGAGCACGAGTCAATTCTATACCTGTTTTCATTTCGATGTTTTTACCGATATACGTTAGGCTAATCAGAACATGCTCGCCATGTCTTTTTCTATTTTCTAAAGTTTGACTTGTCGTTATGTGCATAAGAAAATCCATTTATATAATAGTTATATAAATTAATATACACTCTATTATAAAGTTTAATCAATAAAACTCTTGGTAATTGACCCGTTTCTTATCGTCTACACCTTAAAATAATACGACAAAAATAGGAATCACCAAAAAGCCGCCTACACACATATATAGACGGCTTTTCTATTCTAGCTGTAACAAATGACTGTCCCAAGAGACAAATATTTAAGAAATAAATATCTAGGAAATGAATGCAACGCATTTAAAATTTATTGGATTCAGTATCTTCAAATACCGCCTTCAAAAAGCTTTCAATCTGAGTGCTTTTCATGAGATAGGGATTGTAGTCAGAACCTGCCGAGAAGCTTCTTAGAGCATACTCTTCATCTTCAATGCTTGATGTTAGATGTTTGACTAAAAACCCATTCCATTGACGCGATTCTATTTCCTCTATATTAACAATGTTAGGAAAGATGCTTGAATGCTCGTCAAGTATCTTTTCTAAAGCAGTATTGATAGCAGGCCTTGTCCCTTCAAAACTTTGAACGAAATAACCTTCACTAATGACTAAGGCTGAAACTATATTGTTTTCTTCAAAATATCTGCGCCAATACTCAAGTGCGCGAGTCAGCTCAATTCCCGAATCTAGGTCGACATTTTTGGCGATATATGTCATATGGATGAGAATATGCTCGCCATGTCTTTTTCTACTTTCTGAAGGTTGGCTTGTCGTTATATGCATAAGAAAATCCGTTTATAATAAATTAATCCAAATTGATAGATACTTTAAAATAAAATACAATCAATAATATTTTCAGCTTCCAATGACTCTTTATAATCTACCATGACTTGGTTCTGTGATGACATGAGATTTTAGTGAGATAACATACTGGGTTTTATCAGAGTACAATTGTACTATAAAACTGGGCTCAACCAGTGCGATATCATTATTCTAATAATTATAATGTCTAATCTGTATTTTCCTTTAGTCCTGCCTCTACCCTAACATACGACTGACCCACGCTTATGGATTGCGTCAGATGCTGCAAGTATCATTCCAAGCATTGCCTACTTACTAACCTAGCACATTTTATAGATATGGGGAACATAACTTACTAGCATTAAAAAGCCGCCTACACACTGTATAGACGGCTTTTTGCGCTGACTAAAGTGCCCAATTGACTAATACCGTCCCATCTCAATTGTCGTCTCAGCAGTCATCATATCGCCTTGCCATGACTGCACATCTATCGTATACAAATGATCCTTGCCACCTGAACAGGGTGGCTTGTATGCGCCGCGGACATCACCCTGACGGCTACGGTATTCAGCCACCATCTCTACACCAACTGGCACTTCATAAGTGTGACCAAACACGCGTGGCACCTCGACACTGGTTTTGCCCTCTGACAATGCGTAGCTGACAATTCCATGCCCGCCCTTTTGCATACGTTTGTTACTCACATCGTTGTAGACAAAGACTAAGCTATCAGCTCCATCAGGAATGTTTGAGACCATCATACTCGGCGTGGCTGGGCTTTTGCCACCGTAATCTAGACACTGTTGGCCTTCAGGTATGTGATCAGCGTTCCACGTCTTATCATTGAACGTGACATCCATTGCAAAGGTACTGGTAGACAAAGCGAGTGCGGTTAGGGCGACTACTTTCTTCAATGTAAAAACTTGCATCGTTATTCCTTTAAGCAGTTGAGTTATCAGTGAAGACGGAATGCCTTACCCTTCATTCAAAGGTAAGCGTTAAAAGCCATGATTAAAAATAACCTTATAATAAATAACCATTATTAAGCTAATCATATCTTTTAGGGGTTTTGTTAACCTTTTGAATTAAAAAGAAATAAGATTCAGAATAGTAGAGTTATCTCAGCTCACCAAGCAAGATCATCTATGGGTACGTTACCTTATAGCTATGGTCTTCCTTTACGTGGTTATAGTAGTATTTAGGTCACTGACCCCTGAATGAATAAAAAATAATAGGATCATCATGTTTGTTGAAGATAAAACGGCCACAGAAATTATGGCTCAGAGCACCCCCATACCTATGCCCAAAATCATATTTTTTGATATCGATGATACGCTCAGCCGCAATGGTATTATCGCTGAGCATAACCAAGCAACGTTGAAGCAGCTTTCTGAGACTGATATCAAGCTAGTGATATCAACAGGACGCTCCAAAGCAATATTGCCAGATGATATCTTAGCGTTGCTAGCGTCAAATGTGTTGGATGCCATTATTTGTATGAATGGACAATATAGCTTCGACAATAGTGGCCGAATTAGCCATTACCCACTGTCCGCAGAACAAACGGATAAAATTGCAAACCTGTGCTTAAAGGGCGACTTTATTCATAAGTTTGACTCAGCGACTCATATCGCTTGGTCAGGTGAAAACGAGCGTTTGCGTGAGTTCAATGCCATCACGCCCAACTCTATCGTTGCCCCTGATTACTATAAATCAAACACTGTGTATCAATGTTCTGTTTTCTTTAATAGTCAAGAAGACAAAATGCAAGACATTGACTTTGCTCAATACGATTTAAAACTGGTACATTGGCATCATATTGGCGCCGATATATTGCCAATAGAAGCATCCAAAGCACGAGGTATCAAAGATGTGTGCAAATACTATGACGTAGATGCAAGCGAGTGCATGGCATTTGGTGATGGTATGAACGACTTAGAGATGTTTGATCTGGTCGGGTTTGCCGTGGCGATGGGCGATGCGCAACCCGCGCTGATAGCACGTGCTGATTTCGTCACTGGGACGATTGAAGAATACGGTATACAAACGGTACTTGCTCAGTTGAAAACAGCCTCTTAAGAGTATCTATGTAAATAAAGCCATTAACGTTTATTGAAAAAAAGCCCTTACTAGGTCACTAGTAAGGGCTTTTTATTGTCAGTATACTTTCTATAATTATCTAATTATTGTGCTGGGTAAAACGTCTCTGAACCTGGACCAACTGGCAAACCAAGTACAAACACCCAAATGCAGAATAGAATAATCCAACCAACTAAGAATGCAATAGAATAAGGCAACATCATTGCCATCAGTGTACCGACACCCGTATTTTTCTTATAGCGAATCGCAACCGCCATAATTAAGCCAAAATAGCTCATCATGGGCGTAATAATATTGGTGGTCGAATCACCAATACGATACGCTGCCTGTATCATCTCCGGCGCATAACCCGTCAGCATCAGCATCGGTACAAATATCGGTGCTGTCACTGCCCACTGCGCAGACGCCGAACCTAGCATCAAATTAACTACCGCACATATCAAGATAAAACCAACCAACAAGAATGGTCCAGTCAAACCGATATCATTTAGGAAAGTTGCACCAGATACAGCCATCACAGAGCCAAGGTTTGACCAGTTAAAGAATGCGGTGAACTGTGCGGCAAAGAACACCAAGACGATATAAATACTGAGCGAACTCATCGCATGGCTCATCGCATCAACGACATCTTGATTGTTTTTCATACTACCAGTGATTTTGCCGTATATGTAACCTGGTATGGCAAAGAAAACAAAGATAAAAACGACAATCCCTTTTAAAAATGGCGAGCCTGATATCAGACCTGTCTCGGCATTGCGCAAGATACCGTCTACTGGTACTACTGTCCAAGCAAGTAATAAGCAGAATATCAACATGCTAATACCCGCCCACATAAGGCCTTTTTTCTCAATGGCAGACACGTGCTCAGCTTTGGTATCTAGCACCGAAGGATCATCAGCATCAGTCGGGTTATACTTACCTAAACTTGGCTCAACGATTTTTTCGGTCACGAAATAACCCAGACCACTAATCAAAAAAGTACTGACCACCATGAAATACCAGTTCGCTTCTGCTCCAACGGTATAAGCTGGATCGATAATACGTGCCGCTTCTTGGGTAATCCCTGATAATAGAGGATCAACCGTGCCGAGTAATAAGTTGGCACTGTAACCGCCAGACACGCCAGCAAATGCCGCAGCTATACCAGCTAAAGGGTGTCGACCAAGTGAGTGAAAGATGACTGCTGCAAGCGGTATCAACACTACGTAGCCAAGCTCAGCGGCTGTGTTCGACATAATACCTGCGAATACAATCGTAAAGGTCACCATCTTTTTTGGTGCATTTAGTACCAGTCCGCGTAGTGCAGCGGATATCATGCCAGAACGCTCAGCGATGCCGACACCGAGTAAAGCGACTAGCACAGTCCCGAGTGGTACAAAGCCTGTAAAATTGGTCACTAAGTTCTCAACAATACGTGCTAAACCTTCACCGTTTAACAAGTTGACAACTTCGATCATACCATCGACGCTACGCCCTTTAGCACCTTCTGGTCGTGGATCAATTACCGATACACCAAAGTAAGACAATACGGATGACAGCACTAGTAAAAATACTGACATCCATACGAATAAAATCACAGGGTGTGGTAATAAATTACCGAGCCACTCAACCCCTTTTAAAAATCGCTGCATGCGAGAGTTTTGTTCTGCTGCATCAAAATTATCGTGTGGCGGACTGCCATTTGGTGAATTACTTCCTTGCATAGCCCATTACTCCAATCAAAATTTAAGCACAGTGGATGTACTTAAGGTATATGAAAAAATTGATAAAAGAATGAGATTGAAACATAGTTGGGAAATAGAAACAAATATTTTTGTATTACCAAACAAAAAGTTTGTAACTATGTGCAACAAACAAATCGCAAACGTTTAAAAATGGATTAGCAAGAATGAAAAAACGATAGATCGAAATACATCCAATCTATCGCTAATAAGTAATATATAGAAATTAAACAAGCCTTGAGACCACATCATCGACTATAAAATTATGAACAATTTACACTAACATTTTGGCACCTAAGACCTACCTGCTATCAAACCATAAACCCAGCTACCGATTTTATAAAACCCTCCAATGATAAAAATAAGCACTACTGCCGCTAGCACGTAAGCTAGCCAATTAGGCACACCACTCAACCAGCCAATCGTAAAGGTCAGACCCATATAAGTCTCAACAGGCCAATACATCAGTCGGTGAGCCAGAGTTGAGAAACGTCATAAATGCAACGATAGCCAGCGTAGCGGTAACGACTCCAACACCTTGACGAGTATTCATTTTATCCCTTCTACAAATCCAATCAAACGTTAAGGCACCGGTTAAGGCGTCAGTTAAGGCATCGGTTAAGGCATTGTCAAGCCACCATCAACAGCGATGGATTGTCCTGTGATAGCTGCACTCAAGTCAGACGCCATTAGCAGTACGGAATTGGCAAAGTCAGACACCGAGGTCGCTTGACGCAGCGGCGTGGTGGTCGCGATATAGTCAAATACTTCTTCAGTGGTTAAGCTGCTTGCATCCGTCGTCTTTAGCAGTCCGCCTGCCAGCAGATTGACACGGATACCATACTGCCCCAGTTCAGATGCTAAGTTACGTGTCAGCCCAATTAGCGCTGATTTAGCAGTGGTATAGTCGTAATAAGTAACCACCGGATTATAGACAAGGTTGGTTGAGATGTTGATAATCTTGCCCATTTTCTGCGCTTTCATCTGAGGTAATACCGCTTGCACCGTGTTGACTGCACCCTTGACGATGCCATCCATCTGCTGCGAGAAGTGCGCCCAGTTCACGGTTTCGATACTCGTATAATCCGCACTAGGATTGAACTGGTAACTAGGCAAGGCATTATTGACCAATATATCAATTGCACCGAAATGCTCAATCACTGCCGCTGCCATTGCTTGCATTTGAATTGCGTCAGTTACATCCCCTTGATAAGTAAAAGCTTGCCCGCCTTTGGCTTTAATGTCAGCCACTACCGCTTCGGCAGCATCTTTACTGTTCAGGTAATTGACACACATATTGGCCCCTGCTGCGGCCATCTGTTTAGCGATTTGCGCGCCAAGACCACGGCTAGCACCTGTGACAATAGCAACTTTGTCTTTGAGAAGCATTGGAATCGCTGCATCTACTGAATGGTTCTGAGTCATGAGATTGCATCCTTTATTATTATGTAGCGCGCCATGAGAAGAGGTTTTATGGCACAGTCATTACAAATCTGCACTTATCATAGCATGATTATATACCGTCATTAGGCTGAGCAAACCTAACCTTATATCTCGTATCAAGCCTCTATTATTGATGGAAAATCAGCGCATCATCACAGCGACTCGCATCGATTGCCTTAATTGCCCTTTAAATCACTGAAACAAATAGCCATAATAGTGTAACTATCTATATTAAGTAGCATTTATCAATCGGTACTTTTTACTGATTGGCATCATTCTTTGTTTAGGAGAGATATTTTGACCCGTTCATCACCCCGTTCGTCATCGAACATGTCGGCTCGTATTGGCCGTATCGTACCAAAAGCACTATTGACCATGGCTGTTGGCTTTGTACTTGCTAGCTGTAGCAACTCTGACAATGCCGCTGCTGATGGCAGTGCCACTGCGAGCAATGAGACGCTTAACTTATACAACTGGTCAGAGTATATGCCACAAGAAATTCTTGATGGTTTTGAAGAAGAGACTGGTATATCGGTTAATTACACTACTTTTGATTCTAACGAAGCGATGTATGCCAAGCTGAAACTTCTCGATGATTCTAGCCAATATGATTTGGCTATTCCATCGACGTATTATGTCGAAAAAATGGCAAAAGAAGGCCTATTACAAGAGCTAGATAAATCTAAATTGAGCAACTTTAAAAATCTAGATACGTCATTTACCAATACCAAAGTAGACCCAGAGAACAAGTACTCTATCCCTTATATGTGGGGCAGCACTGGTCTAGCGATTAATGGTGACAGCGTCGATCCTGCTACTGTAAATAGTTGGAATGACTTATGGCGTCCTGAATTCAAAGGTCAAGTCATGCTGATGAATGACATGCGCGAAGTATTTGGCATGGCGCTACTCACGCTTGGCTACTCGGGCAACAGCACCGATCCTAAAGAGATTGAAGCAGCTTATAATAAGCTCACGACCATAATGCCAAATGTGAAAACCTTTAACTCAGACGCCTCACGTATGCCATATATGGAGGGTGAAACCTCAGTGGGTATGACATGGAATGGCGAAGCAGTGATCGCCAATGATGAAGGTCTAACCAGCTTGGTTTATAAATATCCTAGCGAAGGTGCAATCTTATGGATGGACAACTTTGTCATTCCAAAAAATGCCAAACACGTTGATGCCGCGCATAAATTCATCGACTACCTATTACGCCCTGAAAACTCGAAAATCGTTAGTGAAGAGATTGGTTATGCTTCACCAAATATTGCAGCACGTGAGATGATGCCAGATGATGTGAAGAATAATCCTACCATCTACCCTCCTCAAGAAGTATTGGCCAAAGCTGAATTTCAAGAAGATGTCGGTGATGATGCCTTGCAGCTTTATCAGCAGTATTGGGATAAGCTAAAAACGGGACGTTAGTCGCTATTTTCTTCTTCGTTCTGAAGATCGAAAAGATAAATAAGACCAAAAAAAACGCTGACTTTAGATAGTCAGCGTTTTTTTGCGTTATAAATGCAGATCTCCCTCGCCGCCCTGCTCTTTCATTCTACGCTGCTCACGGCGTTGATAGCCAAGCCCAGATGCGGCATACCATTGTGGCTTAGTTGTTTGTAGCAACTCACTCATCTGCTGTAGTTGAGTCTGTAACGTTTGAGTCAGCCAAAAGTACCCCTGCCATTCAAACGCTAGATGCTTGACACTTGGATATTCTGAAACAGCAATACGAGTAATGGGTCGGAACACTTCATCACTGGGACTGCGCAATACTGCTGCTATGTGCTGCATGGCTTGCGTCAGCTCACTCTGATAATGTATCAGTAAGATATGATTGTCATCATCGATTTCAATATTTGCCAAACGTGGAGCGGCACTCAGTAATAAATCAATGGTGCCGATGATATTACGGTGAGTACGTTGAATGGTCTCCAGCGTTGTCTTGTTAATGCCTGACTCACTGGCAGTCGCCGCGATATGCGGGCGAACAGCTAACAGACGCTTATTAATCTGTTGTAATGCGTTGACCAACGTCTGATTTACAGGTACACCGTCATCAGGAAAGACAACGGAGTTAGGCTTTATATTCACGTTGTCTGGCGTGTCCTCAGTCGCGTCATCAATATGCTTGCCCACACCAGCATACAAGTTGCTACAGGCATCGAGGTTGCTGCTCAATAGAAATCGCCACATCAACGTCGATTTCAGTGGCAAAATAAGTGTCACGGCTACCGAAACGCCAGTACCTAATAAGATATTCAGCGCACGATAAATTCCGTCTTGACTCATATTGCTTTGTCCCAAATTTGAGACAATCATCAACATCGTGATACCAGTCAGCAAACCTGTATAACCAAGCTTTCGGACTGCTAAATAACCGATAAAGCCACTCACCAAACCAATCAGCGCATAATAAACCCATGTCCATGCATTCACACTGTCGCTAAACCACAGAATACTAAAAGCGGCGACAATACCCAATAGCGTACCAAGTATCCGCTCTTTAGCCTTGGTATAAATAGCACCTTGATACTGCAATAGACCTAAAATGATAAATACGGTGATAGTCGTCCATTCACCATGTGGAAAACCAGTAAGGACATTGACTAGCAAGGCCAATATTACAGCCACACCTAAGCGTATGGCATGCAAAATATCTGCATATTGATAACGGACGTAAGGCTCAACAAACGGAGCAGACACACGCTGCCAAAGGATTGATTTCACGCAAGGTTACTCTTTTTAGTTGATAGGCAGGACGAATGATAAAAACCATAAGTTACTAACGGACATGCTAGCAGCCGCGACTCTATTTACAAAGCAATAATCAAAAAAAACGCCTCTTGCCTATCGAAAGACAAAAGACGTTCACGTTCAGAATCTACTGACAACTAACTGCACTTAAATAAAGCCAGTTAAGGTGTGTCCTCATTTCAAAAATGGAGATAAAAATGAGATAAATTGCCGTCAAACAAGGAAAATAGTGTAGATAATATTGAGATATTAACAAGCTATTTGACGCTGTTTGGCAAAATTTAGCCATTTTTAGACCAGTTAGATGACTATCGCTTGAATTGAGGACATGCCCTAGACTTCTAAGAAATCCAATATACCTTCAGCAGCCTCACGACCTTCCCAAATAGCGGTCACGACTAGGTCAGAACCTCGCACCATATCACCACCTGCAAATATCTTAGGATTGTTAGTCTGGAATTTAAAGGTTTGCTTTTCTGCTGCCAATACTCGACCTGAGCTGTCCATCGCCACTTGCTGCGTTTCAAACCAATCAGCAGGACTAGGACGGAAGCCGAACGCCATAATAACCGCATCACAAGGGATGATTTCTTCTGAATTAGGAATTGGCTCAGGACGTTGACGACCACGGTTGTCTGGTGCACCTAGATGCGTAGTGACGACCTTTACCCCGTTGACTTTACCGTTCAAGCCAATGATTTCAGTTGGCTGACGGTTAAATAAGAACTCAACGCCTTCTTCGCGAGCATTGACCACTTCACGGCGTGATCCTGGCATATTTTCTTCATCACGGCGATACGCACAAACCACTTTTTCAGCACCTTGACGAATACTCGTACGGTTACAGTCCATCGCTGTATCTCCGCCGCCTAGTACAACCACTTTTTTGCCTTTGAAATCGATATACTCTTCAGGGTTCTTTTCCCAATCATTACAACGATTCACATTAGCAATCAGGTAGTCTAGCGCATCATATACGCCTTCTAGCTCTTCACCAGCAAAACCGCCACGCATATACGTATAAGTACCCATACCCATAAACACGGCATCGTACTCGCTTAATAGCTCATCAATGCTGATATCAGTACCGATTTCTGTCTCAAGACGGAACTCCATACCCATGCCTTCAAAGATGACGCGGCGATTGCGCATGACATCTTTTTCCATTTTAAATTCTGGAATACCAAAGGTAAGCAAGCCACCAATCTCAGGACGCTTATCGAACACAACTGGCTTCACACCGTTTCTTACTAGGATATCTGCACAACCGAGACCTGCTGGCCCTGCACCAATGATCGCTACTTTTTTGTCTGTCCAAACCACATCAGACATATCTGGACGCCAGCCAAGGGCAAACGCCGTGTCATTGATATATTTTTCGACATTACCAATGGTCACAGCCCCAAAGCCATCATTCAAGGTACAGGCACCTTCACACAAACGATCCTGTGGACAGACACGTCCACATACCTCAGGCAACGTGTTGGTACGGTGACATAACTCAGCAGCTTGAAATATCTGCCCTTCTGTCGCCAGTTTCAGCCAGTTAGGAATGTAATTATGTACTGGGCATTTCCATTCACAGTACGGGTTTCCGCACTCAAGACAACGATGTGACTGCTGTGCCACCGCTTCATTTTCAAATGGTTTATAAATTTCGACAAATTCTGTCGAACGGGTTGCGATGTCTTTTTTGGTTGGCTCAAGACGTGGTACATCTAAAAACTGAAAACTATTTTCTAAGCGTTTTGCCATGATGCTATCTCTCTATAGTGGGCGGTGACAGCCTTTGATGACTGATTCATTTGACATATAAGATATGAATATCATTGCTGTCACTTACCTGCTTAAAACTTGTGAGTTAAAACGTATCTTAAAATATATTGGCTATCGCACTATTGCGGATCAGCCATTGTCGTTTTAAGAAGGCTTGCAATGTTCGCCGCTTTTGGTTTTACCAAGTAAAACTTACGAACGTAGTGTTCAAAGTCATCTAATATCGTCTGACCCCATGCACTGCCTGTTTTAGCTACATGCGTTTCAATCACTTGTTGCAAGTGGATGCGATGTTCCTCAGTTTGCTCACTTGAGATACGGTTAAGATCGATCAGCTCATGGTTGCAACGGTCAAAGAAATCGCCATCCATATCTAGTACATAAGCGAAACCGCCCGTCATACCAGCCCCAAAGTTAAGGCCTGTACGTCCAAGGATGGTGACAATGCCACCTGTCATATATTCACAGCAATGATCGCCAGTGCCTTCGATGACAGCATGCGCGCCAGAGTTACGAACACCAAAGCGCTCGCCTGCCGTACCCGCTGCATACAACTTACCACCTGTTGCACCATATAGACAGGTATTACCAATGATGGCGGTATCTTGCGCTGTAAAGACTGAGTCTTTTGGTGGATAAATGACAATCTCACCGCCTGCCATGCCTTTACCGACATAGTCATTGGCATCGCCTTCGAGCTCAATATTTAGACCACCTGCATTCCAAACACCCAAACTCTGCCCTGCAGTACCAGTTAGATGCAATCTCACCGGCATGTCACTCATGCCAAGATTGCCCCATACTTGCGCGATTTCACCAGAAATACGGGCACCGATAGAGCGATCACAGTTACCAACATAATAGCTATAATCACCGCCTATTCCTTGACGAATATTGAGTAGCATATCACTAACCATTTGTTCAGCTAGCAAACCTTTATCAAATGGCTCGTTGCGCTCTACCTGACAGGTTTGTGCTTTACCAGCACTCGCTGGATGACTAAACAATAACGGTGTCAAATCAAGATGGCGCTGCTTGTCAGTATTGCCTTCTAGCACTTCGAGTAAGTCAGTACGTCCGACCAGCTCTTCCATACTACTGACACCAAGTGCCGCTAGCCACTCACGAGTTTCGGTTGCTACAAATTTGAAGAAGTTAATCAACATCTCTGCTTCACCAATGAAATGCTCATCGCGTAACTTGGCTTTTTGAGTAGCAACGCCTGTTGGGCAGTTATTCAAATGACAGATACGTAGATATTTACAACCAACCGCAATCATCGGCGTAGTACCAAACCCAAAGCTTTCTGCACCAAGAATGGCTGCTTTGACCACGTCAAGTCCTGTCTTTAGACCACCATCGGTTTGCACACGTACTTTATCTCGTAGCCCATTGACCCGTAGCGACTGATGAGTCTCTGCCAGACCTAGCTCCCATGGTGAGCCTGCATGATGGATAGAGGACAGCGGAGAGGCTGCTGTGCCGCCATCATAGCCTGAGATAGTAATTAGGTCAGCATAGGCTTTTGCCACACCTGTAGCGATAGTACCAACGCCTGGACGGGATACTAGCTTCACAGAAACTAAGGCATCAGGATTGACTTGCTTCAAATCAAAAATCAGCTGCGCCAAATCTTCGATAGAATAAATATCATGATGCGGCGGCGGTGAAATCAATGTGACGCCCGGCACTGAATAACGCAAACGTGCAATCAGAGCGTTGACCTTACCACCAGGCAACTGACCACCCTCGCCCGGCTTAGCACCCTGAGCGACTTTAATCTGCATGACTTCTGCTGAGCGTAGATACGCAGGTGTCACCCCAAAACGACCAGAGGCAATTTGCTTGATCTTCGAGTTACGCAACGTGCCATAACGTACTGGATCTTCACCGCCCTCACCAGAGTTTGAGCGACCACCGATGGTGTTCATCGCCATGGCAATTGATTCATGCGCTTCAGGTGACAATGCCCCTAGTGACATGCCAGCGGAGTCAAAACGTGTCAAGATTTTGGAGATATCTTCGACATCATTTACATCGATAGAATTGTCAGTTTTTAACTTTAACAAGTCACGTAAAGTGGCGACTGGACGACTATTGACCAGATCCGCATAGCGGCGGTAGTTTTCGTAGTCACCAGTGCGTACAGCCGTATGTAGGCTGTTGATCACGTCTGGATTAAAGGCATGGTACTCTTTATTAAAGACAAACTTGAGCAGACCACCTTGATCGAGCGGTGCACGACGCTTAAAGGCATTGGCTGCCAATTGCGCTTGGTCGGCAGCCAAGTCAGCAAAGGTGGCGCCTTTAATACGGCTTTGCACACCTTTGAAACACAAGCTGACCACTTCTTCAGAGAGGCCAACCGCTTCAAACAACTGAGCAGCACGGTAAGAAACAATGGTAGAAATACCCATTTTTGATAAGATTTTTAGCAGTCCTTTATCCAAGCCTTTGCGGAAATTAACCCGCGCCTGAATCGGATCACCGAGCAGCTCACCAGTTGCCACCAAATCATCGATGACATCATAAGCCAAGTATGGATACACGCAGGTCGCGCCAAAGCCAATCAATACTGCTACTTGATGCGAGTCACGAGCTAGGCCTGTCTCAATGATTAAGTTAGCATCGGTACGGATACCTTGACCAATGAGATAATGATGCACTGCACCCGTTACCATGATGGCATTGGCCGGTACTTTATCCGCATCGATGTCTCTGTCAGACAATACGATTAAAGTATTACCAGCACGAATAGTAGTCGCCACTTGCTCACAAATAGCGGTGATGGCTTCTGATAACTCTAGAGTGCGATCGTAGTTTAGATCAATACGAGCCATCTTGAACGCTGGGTCATCCAAGGTTTCAAGCTGCTGCATCTTGCTGGCTGACAATACTGGCGATGACAAGATAATACGATGAGCGTCTCGCGCTGACGGCGCAAACACATTGGTCTCAGCACCCAAACAAGTCTGTAGAGACATGACAATGGATTCACGTAATGGATCAATCGGTGGATTGGTCACCTGCGCGAACTGCTGACGGAAAAAGTCACCGACATGACGGATTTGCTGTGAGAGCACTGCCATTGGCGTATCATCACCCATCGAACCAACAGGCTCTTGACCATTTTCGGCGTTGGGACGAATGATTTCAGTACGCTCTTCATTGGTGATGTGATACATCTTTTGCAATGTTTTTAGCTGATCGCCGCGACATGATTGTGCTGCTAACTCTTCTTCTAGGCGTTCGTCATCACGGATACGAGTCGCTTCTTCGCGCAACCATTTACGATATGGATGCGCTTTTTTGAGCAAGGTAGCAATGGCTCTAGTATCTAAAATCTGACCTGTCAGCGTATCAATGACCAGCATCTGACCTGGACCGACACGCCCTTTTGCTAGCACATCTTTAGGGTCATAATCCCAAACACCAACTTCAGAGGCGACAGTGATATAGCCATTCTTAGTCGTTACCCAACGTGACGGACGTAGGCCGTTTCTGTCAAGCATACAGACGGCATAGCGTCCATCTTGAATAACCAGACCAGCAGGGCCATCCCACGCTTCCATGTGCTGCGAATAGAACTCATAAAAGGCGCGCAAGTCCATGTCCATGCTATCGACATTTTGCCATGCTGGTGGTACGAGTATCGACATCGCATGGAATAAGTTCATGCCACCTGACATAAGCACTTCAAGCATGTTATCTAAACTTGATGAATCAGAACCACTGCTATTTACCAACGGTGTCAATTCATTCAAGTTAGGCAGTTTGTCTGATTTTAACTTTGGCGTACGGGCTTCAGACCAGTTACGATTACCCGTGATGGTATTCAATTCACCATTGTGAGCGAGATAACGGAATGGCTGTGCTAATGGCCAACGCGGTAAAGTATTGGTCGAAAAACGTTGATGGAACACCACAATATGTGACGCCAAACGCGCATCTTGCAAATCTAAAAAGAATGCTGGCAAGTCTGATGGCATCACCAAACCTTTATAGATAATAGTCTGACAGCTCAATGAACAAACATAGAATAGTTCGTCATCAATCAGTTGCTGTTCTGCTTTTTTACGTGCCACAAACAGCTTACGGTTAAAGTCATCCGCAGCCAAATCATCAGGGGCATTGACGAATATCTGTTTGAAATCCGGTAATGTCTCACGGCCAATCTCACCAACGATACTAAGGTCAAGCGGTACGTCGCGCCAGCCAGCAACCTCTAATCCTTGTGCTGCAATCTCATCACTTAGCACTTGCTGGCTATGCTTGGCTTTAGCCTCATCTAAATTGACGAACACCATACCAACAGCAAAGTTTTCGGTAATTGCTAATTGTTGCTCAGCAGCAATCTTTCTAAAAAATTCAGTAGGCGTGGCCAGTAATAAGCCACAACCATCACCAGTTTTACCATCAGCAGCAACACCGCCACGGTGAGTCATACAGCTTAGACTATGAATAGCTGTTTTTACCAAATCATGACTGGCTTGCCCTTCAATATGAGCAATCAAACCAAAACCACAGTTATCAGAAAAGTCATCTGGCGTAGCCAGGTGAGTTTGCGAGGAGATCATTGACATAGCTGGTCCTTTTGAGTAAACGGGTCGCCTATACATCCAATGCGGCACATAAGCTAGTCCCCGTAAGCAGAACGGGCTGATAGTTAATATTCGTATATAGGATTCAATAAATGATGCAACGCTCATAGACATCATGCGTTAAGAGTAAGCTAAAACCTTCAACTCTTTTGACGGATAGCATCTGTCTCAATAAATAATTAGCGTCTTAATAGATAGTAAGTAATTGCCGTTGGCAGCGAGAGAAAATACTGCCCTGTATACCAATTACCTAGTTACCAATAACGTCATATCGTTATCTTGAGTATCGCTTGTTATTAAACCCCGTCCAGCACTTAAAACCAATTAGCTGAATAGTTAATAACAATGCATTTGATTAATCTTGAATATCTGACGCTCTGTATTCAAGCGCGTTATCAACCCTAATAAAGGGTGACAATAAGAGAGGTTGCTCTACTTGTGATCGCTTGAATATGCATAACAAGTAGCAGCGCTTGAGCCAAAATAATTAGTAACCTATTTTATAAATAGTGGGATTTTACTAATTGACTGTTAAATAAGTAGTTTTTACGATAACTATACAGAACGTCGCCCACAGTTATATTAGTTAATGATGACCAAAAAATCTAGTCTTTTCTACGGATTCATCAACCATATTTTGTAAGAGAACTTATTACTATTGGTTATAAGACAACGAAAAACTGTGTGCAAAACTTAATGTGAAGTAGCTATTACTATGTTTGGCTGAAGTAATTAACTTGAGCTTATCCCATCAAAGCCCTTCTTTTTGATGTTAATAAAATGCTATATGACGCGCCATAAAAAACCCACTAATTATTCATTAGTGGGTTTTTTAATTATGATGATAATAAAATATTAATTACTTTTGGCTTCTATCAATGCTTTTATGCTGTCATTACCATTTTTGGGAGTGTTGGCATTAGCGGTCGTGTTACTAGAATTTACGCTATTAGCCGTACTCGGTGTCTTAGCTGCTGGTACTACTGGTGACTTTGGCGTAGCAGTTGGTGGTGTCGGTGTTGGCACTACTGCTGGCTTTGGAGCAGCATTTGGTGGTTTGGGTGTTGGCACTGCTGGGGGCTTTGGTGTAGTGCTACTATCAGTGCTAGAGGTAGCAGACTTTTTACTATCCTGATCAGGCTTGTTTGTGGCATCATTATTTTTAGTTGTCGCGCTAGGGGACACTTGCTCTTCGTTAGCTACAGTACTTTTTTCTTTAACCGCAGCATTTTCTTCGTTCACCACAGTACGCTGTTCATTAACAGATAAAGTGTCAGAGGTATCCGCTGACTGACGAATACTTTCATTGCTACTTGTATTACTTTGTGCTTTCTCAGCAACTGGTTTTTTCTGACGCACCGGCACTTCACGCTTAGTAGGCTTTAAATTAATAGCACGGGTGCGTTTGGTGCTCAAATCTTTAATTGGATCAGCACGTGTGTAGTTGTCGATAATGCCAACATATCGATTGATTTCTTCTGGTAGTACACGCACATCAGCAGGCAATCTAAAGTCGATAAGCTTGGCTGCTCCAACCGCTTCTTGTGGGCTGCTCATCACTCCATAAGTCAGCATGTAGCGCACTTGCTGCTCATCATCAAGATAACGGAAATAAGCAAATTTATTACGATCTTTGCGACCTTCTAGATAACTAACAACCACGTCATTTTCAGCGACATTCATCACTTGCACGGTCCATTTACCTTTGTTAGCCAGCAAATAACGCTTGTCTTTGAACTCATCAGGATAATTGCGCAAATCTCGAATTGCCGCATCAAAACTGAGTGGCTGCACATCCGTATCCAGTTCATGTAATGACTCAATCTTTAAAGGCTGCTCCAGTTCGGCATCCAGCGTTTCCGGTGCTGATATCGGAGCATTTTCAATTTTGGCACCCATTGCCGGCGTTTGACTAAACATCCAAATTAGAACCGTGACCACACCTAATAGCAAAGTCACTATCAGCCAGATCAATGCTTGAGGTCGATAAGATTGGCTAGCGGTACGCGGCGTCGGTCTTAATGCTGCCATGGGAATATCCTTGGTAAAAATAAAATTGACTGCATTAAATAGATGCACAGGTCATTAGCGTTACTGTGAATCAGCTCTTATGAGCACTTAATTTCAGCATGTACTTATAAAAACTGAGTTTTTGATACATTATACGCTCTGTTGTGATAATACTTCCATCAGAAGCTGGGCATCAAAATCGTCGGTCAATACAGCCTTACCCAGTGATTTTAGCAAAATAAGACGAATTTGTCCGTGTTTCACTTTTTTATCATGCCCCATCAAACTCAAAGCCGTTTGCGTATCAATAGCTGGTGCAGTAGTAGGTAAGCTTGCCAATGTTAGAATATGTTTAATACGAGCGACTTCTTCAACTGTTAACCAGCCAATTTTTTGTGACAGCTCGGCAGCTTGTACCATACCAGCAGCAACAGCCTCACCATGCAACCAATTACCATAGCCTTGATGCGTTTCAATCACATGACCAAAGGTATGACCAAAGTTCAGCAGCGCACGCACACCAGACTCTCTTTCGTCTTGTGCAACCACGTCCGCTTTGTACTGACAACAACGCTTTACCGCTTCGCCAAGTACAGCCAAATCTAATGCCATCATTGCAGGTAGGTTTTCCTCAAGCCAGGTTAAAAATGCCTCATCCATAATGAGCGCATATTTGATAACCTCAGCCAACCCTGCTGATAGTTCGCGAGCAGGCAAAGTTTTGAGCGTACTCATGTCAGCAAGCACCATTTGTGGCTGCCAAAAAGCACCAATCATGTTCTTACCCTGAGGATGATTGATACCCGTCTTGCCACCCACACTTGAGTCTACCTGCGATAAAAGCGTTGTTGGGATTTGAATAAAATTCACCCCACGCATAAAGCTTGCTGCAGCAAAACCTGTCATATCACCAATGACGCCGCCACCTAACGCAATAAGCGTGACGTCTCGATTGAAATGCTCCGCCATCAATGCATCATAAATTTGGTTGATACTGGCTTGATTTTTATATTGCTCACCATCTGGCAGTACACAGACTCTAACCGTAAACTGCTCTGTCAACGCTTCTTCTAACGCACTTAGATACAAAGGTGCCACCGTCTCATTGGTGACAATCAGTACTTGGCGACCACTAATATATGGCACTACCTGTTTTGCCATGCTGCTATTATCTATCGCAGTGTTTTCAGTAATGACAATTGGATAGTCATGACTTTGCGTATGTACGGTCAAACCATCATGAAACAGTAGCATTGCCAACACTCCTTAAGCATTGTTAATGAGATAAAAGTAGCTAAATGTAAGTAATCATAATTTAGGTGCTATTAGTTTCTTATGACTTATGATTCATTTTCGTTATGTTCTGGCGTTATCGTCGCAGAGTTATTAAACGACGCTAGTTGCTGTAAGAGCTGACTGACCATATGACGGGGATAAGTATGTCCGGTTGGCATAATAATATGGGCGACTTGACGATATAGTGGATCGCGTTTGCTATATAAATCTTGCAGTATTTTTCTAGGATTAGGCTGCTGTAGTAACGGACGTGATTTATCTTTAGCAGTACGAGCCATCTGCACATCAACGGGCGCATTTAAATAAACCACAATACCGCGTTGCTGTAAAAACGCTCTATTTTCAGCACACATAACGGCACCGCCGCCAGTCGCTAATACGATTTGGTTTTTTTGGGTCAGCTCATCGATAGCCCGTGTCTCACGCTCACGAAAGCCCGCTTCACCTTCTTTAGCAAATATCCAAGCAATATCAGCGCCTGTCTGCGATTCAACATACCAATCGCTATCTACAAAGGTACGACCTAACTGCTTAGCAAGCAATTTACCGATTGTTGTCTTACCTGCTCCCATCGGTCCTACTAAAAACACCGATGGCAATTCCTCAACCATAATACTTACTCAGTTAAATTAGCTATCATACAACGTCATCGATATTCTGGCTAGTAATGAGGCCTGATTATTACCAGTAAAATTTGGCTAATAGTAAAAACAAGGCAAGAAAAAAGCAAGCACTTAGGCTTGCTTTTTTCTTTTGTGAGATAATAAAGTATTAATTTTTTTCATATAAACAGTATCGTTATTATTCTAAACGACTAACACCATCATTAATCAGTTTGGTCGTGATGAAAATCAACAGCTCTTCTTTCTCATTTTTGCGTGTGTCATTACGGAATAAACGACCCACGTAAGGCAAATCACCTAAGAACGGTACTTTTTCTACGCCATCAGAGATACGGTTTTTGAAAACACCACCAAGTACTACTGTTTGACCATCTTCTACGATAATATTGGTAGATATAGAGTCTTCAGAAATGGCTACAGCACCATTGTAGACCGTTGGCGAGCCATTTTTTATGTTTAAGTTTAGACTGATTTTGCCATCAGGCGTGATGTTCGGTGTCGCTTCTAAGCTAAGTGCAGCTTCTATAAAGCTAGTTGTGGTCGCACCACTTGCCGATGCTTCTTGATAAGCAATTTGCGTACCAGAAGATATTTTGGCCGTTTGTTTATCTGCGGTTAAAATCTTAGGCGTAGAAATTACTTCACCACGGTTATCTGCTTGCATGGCTGATAGCTCAAGATCTAGTGTATAACCGGACAAACCAAGCAAACCAAACGCAATACTACCAGCAGGGTTAGCAGCACCTAAATCAACGTTCAAGTTGTCAGGACGAGTGATATCGTATGTTACCCTACCAGTATCGCTATCTGTATCAAAATCTCTAAGATCCCATAAGGTCTGATCACTACCACCAACCAATAAGCTACTGTTATTAGCGGCACCATCAGACAAGATACCCCAACTTACCCCAATCTCTTTGCTAAAACTATCGGAAGCACTGACAATACGCGCTTCAATCATGACTTGACGAACTGGGACATCAATCTTTGCAATCAGTTTATGAATATTTTCAATACTGTCAGCCACATCTTTGATAATTAAAGTATTGGTACGGCTATCAACCGTTACTGTGCCACGGTTGGACAATAAACTATTGTTATCGCTAGAATTATTCGTGCCACTACCACCCGATGAGCCACTACCCTGAGAGATCAGCGTCAAAACATCTTGCGCTTTGGCATAGCTTAAACGAATATATTCAGTGCGTAGTGGCGAATATGACTCAACCGCTTGCTGTGCTTCAAGCTCTTTCGCTTCTTGCTCAGCCAGTTCAGTAGCAGGCGCTACTAAAATTACATTGCCATTTTCACGCTTACCTAGATTCTTACTCTTTAGGATAATATCAAGCGCTTGATCCCACGGCACATTGATGAGGCGTAAAGTAATATTGCCAGAAACCGAATCATTAGCCACAATGTTCATTTCAGTAAACTGAGCTAGGATATCTAAGACACTGCGAATCTCAACGTCTTGAAACTCCATAGACAAAGGCTCACCACTATATACTCGCTCTTCAAGCGTCGGCTCACGTAGCAGCGCAGGCTTATTGATGCTAATATTTAATTGATTGCCCGACTGATAGGCTTGATACTCATAATCTTCAGTCATATTAATGGTAATAACACCGTTTTGACCTTGATTCCTGGTATCAATACTACTAACGAGACCGCTATTAATATTCAGACGGCGTAATAAGTTTCTAGGCACTGTACTACCAGTTAAGTTTACTATCAGCTTATTACCTTGACGCTGTACATCAACTGGTATTGCTTCGTTGGTCAGCGCGATACTAACATTGCCGCCACCATCCTTTCCTGCTGCAAAATTAACTGCACTCAGCCCATCATAGCTGTATTGCTTGCTCACTTGCGACGAGGCAAGTTGTGGACTTAATAATGGATTGACTCTGACAACCATCGTATCTGTTGGTACTTGATTTTTAATCACAGTCTTACTGGTCGTATCAACAGCAGCATATGCGCTACTGGATTCTAAAATTGGTGTCGTTGTGATTGTATTATTAAGCACATCTTGAACAGGATCATTAGTTCTCACAGAACGGCTAGGATCTGTAATAGTCAATACTAAATCATTACCATCAACCGTTGTCGTATAAGTGCCTGTCTGTTTTAAACCAACAATAAGACGCGTGGTGCTGTCACTACTTAAAGTAGTAACATCATTTACTATACCGATATTATATTCGCTAAAGCGACTTGCAAGTCCATTTTGTACTTGTTCAAAATCTAGTACCAAGCGGCTAGGGTCATCAAGCTGATAGGCAGCAGGCAATACTGGAACGCCTGCAAATCCTAACCGTATTTGCGTCACTGCTGGAGCAGTTTGTACCACAGAGACATTATTAATGCGCTGTGCGGCATGGGCACTGTTACTCACTGCTACCATGCTGATTGCCAATGCTGAAACGGCAAAAGCAGAAGTTACGCGGTTGCTCATCATCATTACCTTGTTATTGCGTACTGTCATTATTTATTCCTCAAAAATCTGCCGACTTAGCTTATAGGGGAAACCAGCGACTGGGGTTTTTCAACAAACCCTGCGCGGCTGTCTGGCACAATTTCAATCAAGTTAATCTGAGTCGGCGTGATTTCAACAATACGGCCGTCATTTACTCCAAGATAATCACCTACTTTAACGCTCGCGACTGAACCATCAGGGCGTTGTATTAACGCATATCGCTGACCTTCAGGTGAAACAACGACGCCGCGAAAGACCAGTTGTGACAATTCATATTGCTCAAGTGGCTCTTTTACTCTGGTAATATCAGGACGAACACCATCGATAGAAGTGCTAGGACCTTCTGTATTGACCAGACTAGGTGGCAGAAATGGGCTACGCTGTGCACTCGCACTATAGACAAAATCTTCTACAAGCTCAGCCTTGGGCGGTGGATCAATAGGCTTTGCAGGTTGATTACGGATGTCCGCCATTGCCTGCTCTGCCATACCAATACGATCAGCACATCCTGTCATTGATAAAACAGCAACGCTTAAAGCCAGTAGCATAGGCAGTTTTTGAATAGTCATTAGTTGCCTCCTGCATTATCAGTGGTAGCGACCGTATCAACAGCCTCAGGATCAGCTTCTTTCGAGCGATACGTTTTGGTGTTCAGTACCAAATTAAGTTCTGGTAAGACATCTAAAGTTGGCTGCGGGTTGCTGACTTCAAAATCATGCATAGTAATGATTCGCGGTAGAGCCGCAAGACCACTAATAAAGCTACCAAACTGATGAAATTCACCTAAAGCTGCAATACGAATAGGCTGCTCAATAAAGAACTCGTTTTCAATTTCAGGTTCTACAGAAATATCTTGAAAGCGTATATTACTGCCAACGCCTGTCATATTGATACCTTCTACCAACTCTGACACACGAGTATCTTTCGGCAACTGATCCAATAAGGTATTGAACTCTGTTTCCATTTGAACAACTTGTGCTTTATAAGCATCTAGGTGACGCGCACGTGATTCTTTTTCACGGTAGCTCTCAAGCAACGTATTTTGCTGACTTTCAGCAGCAGTTATCTCATCAATTTTACTGCTAATCGGTAACGACCATGATAATGCTGCTATAAGCGTAATAATAAGACCAATTACGGTTACTTTTACGGGTAGAGGCCAGCTGCCATAGTTGTCAGAATCTAACGATTCAAAACTGCGGCGAAACTCCTGCAAATCAAATTGTTTTTTTGATTTCGAGGCAGTTTTCTTAGTTTTGATTAGGCTTTTTTTACGGCTAAGCTTCATAACTCACCTCCAGGCCCAGTACTAGCACCATCAGGTGCAGCGGTCTCCGACTGAACTTTAGTCGTTACTACAAACTGAACATAGCTGTCTTCAGGATAAACAGGACGAGATTTCTCACCAGTAGTGACTGTGTTGTTAAGCACTGGTGCGGACTCATAAGCGCTGATATTCTGTTGAATATTACTCACTGCTGAGTTACCCATCCATTTACTATTATCAAGATTTAGGATCAACCTTGACACAATATAAGGGTTATCAGCCCGACCTGTTAAAGTAAGCGTGTCGCCTTCACGTTTTAGATTGTTTAAGTAAAGCGCAGGTGGCATGGCTTTAGCCAGATCGTCCCATAAACGTACCGGTACAGGGCGTCGACCTTGCAAGTCTTGAATAACTTGCATACGTGAGATAATATCTTCACGGCGCTGTTCTAAGCTATCAATTTCAACCAATGCTGTATCCAAAAGAACGTTTTCTTGTTCTATCAAGGCATTCGCATCGAGCTGCTCAGCAAGCGCATTATTAAAGTAGCTCCATGAAGCAAATGCAGCCAACAGACTGAGCAAAATTACCGCAACCACCAACGTTATAAATTCTTTGTTGCGACGTTCGCGCTCTTCTTGTCGCCAGGGTAAGAGGTTAATACGAGCCATTAGTCGAAGCTCCTTAACGCAAGACCGCACGCGGCCATTAAGCTTGGTGCATCAATTGCTAGTTGCTCATTGTCAATATTTGGCGCAATAGTCATATTGGTAAAAGGATTCGCAATACTGACCGTCACACCCAGTTTTTGTTGTGCCATACCCGCAAGACCAGCGATAGAACTGCTACCACCAGCCAACATTACATGGTCAATACTACTGTATTGGCTTGAAGAAAAATAAAACTGTAATGAGCGAGTGATTTGTTGAATGGTATTTTCAATAAAAGGCGTCAGCACATCGAGGTAGTAATCGTCAGGTAATGTACGCTCACGCTTACTTGTTGCAGCCTCTTCAGCAGTTAGTCCATAACGATTTTGTATCGCTTCTGTCAACTGAGAGCCACCAAACAATTGCTCACGACTGTATATAAATTCGCCATTCTTAGCGACATATAAAGTTGTTTGATTGTGTCCGATATCAACCAATGCGACCAACTCTGGGTTGTTAGGTAGGTTGTCTACCATCAGCCCAAAAGCGCGCTCAATAGCATGAGACTCTATATCCATAACTTTGGTTTTTAGACCACCAAAGGTTAATGCGTCAACTCGTTGGTCAACATTTTCCGAGCGAGATGCCGCCAGTAATACTTGCACCATCTCATCACTGACTAAAGAAGGACCTAGAACCTCAAAGTCCAAGTTAACGTCTTCTAATGGGTAAGGTACATATTGATCAGCATCTAAACGGATTTGAGCTTCACGCTCAACATCGTTTAGTGCCGCATCCATATCAATGATTTTGGTAATCACGGCTGACCCTGAAACCGCCGTAGCAGCATCGGTGCCAGCAACATGACAACGTCTAGCTAAGCTGGCAATAATATTACCAACCGCCTCAGTGTCTACGAGAAGTTTATCGACGACTACACCTTCCGGCAGTCTCTCAATACCATAAGATTTTAGATGAAACATGCCTTGTTGGCGCTGTATGTCAACCAACTTCACTGAAGTGGCACAGATATCCATACCAATCAAATGTTGACTTTTGGAAGTAAATAGCCTCACAAACTCTATACCTTATATTAAGTGTACAATCTGATAGTTATTTGTAATAATTGAACACAATACTTTACTTAATTGATAGATTCAAGTATTTAAATAAGTTATTAAGCCTAACTTACACATTTATTATGACCTGATTATTTTGTTCAAGGTATAATACGTTATCTGCTGCGAATTTTAATTGATAAGTCTCCTTATGATCAAAAAAAATGCTACCGCCCCACTTATTCACTTCTTGGTAGGGCTTTTTATTGCCTGCTTAGCATTAGCTATTATCCTAGCACTTGCTGTACCAATTGGATTTTACGGTATGGCGATGTATCTATCGCCAACATTGCCTAGCACTCAAGAAATTAAGACTGCAAAGTTGGAGATGCCGCTACAAATATATAGTAGTGATGACAAACTAATTGGTCAGTACGGCAATCGCTTATCGCTACCAATTACGTTTGAGGATATTCCTGAAGACCTCACTCATGCTTTTTTAGCAGCGGAAGATGCCTCTTTTTTTCAACATAGCGGTATTAGTATTAAAGGTTTGGGACGCGCTGTTACTGAAGCAGTTACCGATGATAATAGCCAAACCGGCGGTTCTACGATTACAATGCAAGTCGCTAAAAATTACTTCTTGAGTTCAGAGCGCACTTTAAATCGTAAGTTAACTGAATTGTTTTTAGCCCGTAAGATTGAAGATGAGCTAAGCAAAAATGACATTCTGACACTTTATGTCAACAAAATCTATTTAGGTGAAGGTGCATACGGTGTCCGTGCTGCTGCCAAAAAATATTATAGTAAATCACTAAAAAATCTTACGATTGCTGAGACAGCAATGTTAGCTGGTCTACCTAAAGCACCTTCTAAATACAATCCTGTGGCCAATCCTGAGCGTGCATTAACTCGCCGTAACTGGATTATTGGTCGCATGCATGAGTTGGGCTATATTACTAAAGCACAACGTGATGAAGCGATCGCCTCACCTATCGGTATCAACCTTTATAAAGAAAAGCTCGACGTTAATATGCCGTATTTGGCAGAAATGACGCGCTCTACTTTGGTTCAACGCTATGGTAAACAGGTCATGCAAAGTGGCTGGCGTGTACGTCTTACGGTTGATAGTCAGGCACAAACAGATGCAGAAGCAGCCGTACTTAAAGGTCTCGTTGCGTATGATCATCGTCATGGATGGCGAGGTGCTGAGGCAAATGACGAACCTCTAGAAAACTTCCCTCGCTATAGTAATATGTCCCCTGCCAAAGTGACCAAAGTCAATTCTCGGAGTTTTGATGCAATAATGCCTTCAGGTGAAAGCGTAACCGTTAGTTGGTCAGGTATGAGCTGGGCAAGCAAATATATCTCTGCTGACCGTATCGGCTATGCTCCTAGCAATGCCAGTCAGATAGTCAGTGAAAACGACATTATTCGCCTAATCCCAACCAGTAATGGTAACTGGCAGTTAGCGCAAGTGCCCAAAATACAAAGCAGTCTAGTCTCATTGAACCCAGCGACTGGTGCCGTTAACGCTTTGGTTGGTGGCTTTGATTTTAACCACAGCAAGTTTAATAGAGCGTTACAAGGTTGGCGCCAACCAGGATCCACTATTAAACCACTTGTCTATACAGCTGCTCTAGAAAAAGGCTATCGTCCAGACAGTATCGTTTCGGATCGTCCTATTCAAGTCGGTGAATGGAAACCTAAAAACTCTGATCAACGCTTTTTAGGTGATATTACTCTACGCCGTGGCCTTTATTTGTCTCGTAACTTAGTATCTATTCGTCTATTACAAGCCATTGGTATCGCTGATACCCGTAACCTATTAGATGATTTCGGCCTCGATAAAGAAAAGCTCCCAACCACTCTATCTTTAGCACTAGGCGCAGGGCAAACAACACCCTTACAGATGGCAACTGCCTATTCGACGTTCGCCAATGGTGGCCATCGTGTACAACCCTATTTTATCGAACAAATTTATAACTATAGCAACAATCTATTATTTCAGGCGAATCCACAACAAGCTTGTGCTACATGCTTCAATAAGGATCTCGAAGAGCGTAATAAAGAGTCAATCGAAACTTACAATCAGTCAATTGAAGACGAAAGCAAAGCAGTTAACAGCGAAGCAATTGTTGCAGAACAAGATATAGAAGGTGCTGAACAGAGCGATAAAACCATGGATCTGAGTGTCTATAATGCTAGTCCACAAGCAGATCGTTTAAAAGCATCTGCCGTACAGTATTCATTGGCCAAACAAGCCCCTCGGATATTAAAGCCCAGAGTTGCTTTCGAAATGGCAGGTATTTTGCG
Organism: Psychrobacter sp. TPE 89C; assembly: GCF_055522395.1. Classification (NCBI taxonomy): domain Bacteria; kingdom Pseudomonadati; phylum Pseudomonadota; class Gammaproteobacteria; order Moraxellales; family Moraxellaceae; genus Psychrobacter; species Psychrobacter sp. TPE 89C. The sequence goes on along the minus strand of NZ_JBVFXW010000030.1, from coordinate 15,055 downwards.
TGATGTCGTGCAGCGTGGTACAGCAGTGCGGGCAAAAGCATTAGGACGTGATGATATTGGTGGGAAAACAGGTACCACTAACGAAGCTAAAGATGCTTGGTTTGCAGGCTTCCACCCTACCAATGCAACGGTCGTATGGATGGGCTTTGATCAACCAACGACTATGGGCCGCCACGAATACGGTGGTGTAGCTGCATTACCTATTTGGATGGACTTTATGAGAGCCCAACTCAAAGATACACCTCGTCAGTGGGTATCTAACAATCAAAGCCTTACATCTACAAAGCAAAAGAAAAAAACGGTAGAAAATACTAGGGCCAACGACAATACATCTGCAAAGAAGCCAGTTACCACGAAGACACAGCAGCGGAAACAGTCATCGCCAGAGCCTGTTGCAGAATCAAATAACTCACAGACCTCAAGAACTGCAAGTCGCCGCAATAATGATGTCGTATCGCAAAACCCACTATCGGTAACACCAGTTGACACTATTCCACCGATGCCAGAGTAAACTATCTAAAATACTAACTGATGTTAAACATAAAAAAGCCTGTTTAGACAACTCTAAACAGGCTTTTTTATGTCTGGAAATTATAGCAATGATGTCCTGCTTCACGAAGCTTATCAGCTAGCTTTTCTATCAACACCAAACTTATACCACCCTACTGGTAGATTTGCTAAAACTCAACCATTCCAGCACGAAGCTGTTCAATTAGCTCTAAAAACTGCTGACGCCATTCGCGTATCGTCGATTCATCTGGTAACCACTGGTTTGATAAAGTAACCACGTTAACGATGAGATCTGATGACTGCTTCGTGTCACTGCCTAATTGTTCATCAACGACTGTATCTGGTGGTACCGCATAAAGACAGCGCTGATAAGCACGCTCTATATTGGCCAAAAATCCTTGCTGCTGTAACTGCTGGAGACGCTGAATTTCAGGAGATACTTGCGTACTTTCACTCAAGGCTTGTTCAATATCTGACAATGTTGGTGCTGGCATATTCAAATTATAGAAATAACCAAGCTCTTGAGTAAATGCAAGGAAAGCCCCGTATAGATGAAAAATAGCGGTCTCACAATGTGCTTGATATAACTGCTTATCGTTGGTACTTCCTGCTGACTGGCAAGAGAGACGGCAAAAATAAAGTTTTTGGTTGGTTCGATCTGCCTGATATTTGGCAACGCGGGTTTTACCTGCCATTTTCTACTTATCCTTATATTAATCATAAATATGACCAGTTAGCACATCCATAAATTATGATATGAATTTTTGAGTGTCCTGCTGTTTTAAGTGTACTACTAACTGGAACAACCTTGCTAGAAAGTATATCAGCTAAAAAATAGCGGCGCTATATTAAGACTTATTAGCTTACTAGATATAGCATTAGGCCAATTATTCTCATTGCTTTGCTTATCTACAAACGTAAAAAAGCCAGCAACTTAGGCTGGCTTTTTTATTAAGTTAAGAATGAATCAAAGATGTCTAATACTATTAGTTATCTTGGTTCAGCTCTTGTGCAAAGGCTTCATCAAAGCTAGCAAAGTCTTTACTATCAGTACTAGCAGTCATGTCAAACGCTGCATTAAGATCTTTATCTTGTAGCTTTTGATCTGCTTTCTCTTTACGTGCTTTATGATAAGCAAGACCAGTACCTGCAGGAATCAAGCGACCAACAACGACGTTTTCTTTCAGGCCACGCAACTCATCCACTTTACCAGTAACGGCAGCCGCAGTTAGTACACGTGTCGTTTCCTGGAATGACGCAGCTGAGATAAAGCTTTCTGTTGCCAGACTTGCTTTAGTGATACCCAGCAACTGACGCTCAAACTGTACTGGGAATTTATCTTCCGCTTCCAGTTTTTCATTCAATGCTTTGATATCAGCATACTCTGCTTGATCACCTTTAAAGTGGTTTGAATCGCCGCCGTCAGTGATTTCAACTTTACGCAACATCTGGCGAATGATAACTTCGATGTGCTTATCGTTGATTTTTACACCCTGCAGACGATAAACGTCCTGTACTTCGTTAACGATATAATCAGCAAGTGCCGTTTGTCCTTTCAGACGCAAGATATCGTGCGGGTTTTGTGGACCATCAGCGATAACTTCACCACGTGCTACTGTCTCGTTTTCAAAGACGTTGATTTGACGCCATTTCGGGATTAGCTCTTCATGAATCTCACCATCTTCATTGGTGATGATGAAGCGATTCTTACCTTTGGTCTCTTTACCAAAGCTTACGACACCTGTCATTTCTGCCATGATCGCATGATCTTTTGGACGACGTGCTTCGAATAGATCGGCAACACGTGGTAGACCACCGGTAATATCTTTAGTTCCTGATGATGCTTGTGGCACACGACCTAGGATCGAACCAGCTGCTACTTTTTCACCATCGCTAACGCGAATGATAGTTTCAGCAGGTAGGAAGTAAACCACTTCTTTACCTTCATCAGTATTCAAGATAATAGCAGGACGTAAGTCTTTTGCTGAGCTTGAACGGTCACGAGTAGCAAGAATCTCAAATGAGCTCATACCAGTCGCATCATCAACTTTCACTGTTGCGGTCATACCATCAGTGATGTCACTGAAGCGTGCTGTACCAGCAAATTCTGTGATAATTGGATGCGTGTGCGGATCCCATTTAGCAATGGTCTGACCGCCTTCAACCTGATCTTCGTGTTTAACAAGAACGCTAGAACCGTAAGGTACTTTATAACGTTCACGCTCACGGCCAAGATCATCGGTCAATGCAATTTCAGCTGAACGCGATACGATAACCAAATGGCCATCAGTATGTTGAACCGTTTTCATGTTTTCGAAATGCGCTTGACCAGCGTTACGTACAGAGATGCTGTTGTCCACAGATGCTGAGCTTGCTGCTCCACCCACGTGGAAAGTACGCATGGTTAACTGAGTACCAGGTTCACCAATAGACTGTGCAGCCATAACACCAACTGACTCGCCAATGTTCACTTTATGACCACGAGCCAAATCACGGCCATAGCACTGTGAACAAACGCCATGCTCAACATTACAAGTAATAACTGAGCGTACCCAGATATCATCGATAGCGTTTTCATCAAGCACATTGACCCAATGCTCATCGATCAACGTACCTGCTGGAATCAATACTTTATCAGCATCATCATTATAATTTACATCACGTGCAGTGACACGACCTAGTACTAGCTCGCCCAACTTCTCGATGATTTCGCCACCTTGAATATGTGGTTTCATGAGCAAGCCTTGCTCAGTGCCACAGTCATCAGTGGTGATAACTAAATCTTGTGCCACATCAACCAAACGACGAGTCAGGTAACCTGAGTTAGCCGTTTTCAGTGCCGTATCTGCTAGACCTTTACGTGCACCGTGAGTTGAGATGAAATACTGTAGTACGGTCAAACCTTCACGGAAGTTAGCTTTGATTGGCGTTTCAATGATTGAGCCATCTGGCTTAGCCATCAAACCACGCATACCTGCCAACTGACGAATCTGTGCCGCACTACCACGAGCACCAGAATCTGACATGATAAAGATAGAGTTGAATGACTTCTGCTCTTCTTCTTCACCTTTGGCATTCAAGATCTTATCTGTTGCCAAGTTATCCATCATCGCCTTAGCGACTTTGTCATTGGTACGTGACCAGATATCAACTACTTTGTTATAACGCTCACCAGCAGTTACAAAGCCTTGCTCGAATTGATCTTCGATTTCGCGAACTTCGCCTTCTGCTACTTCGATGATTTGCTTCTTCAATGGTGGGATGACCATGTCATCGATACCAATAGACACACCAGACAATGTCGCTTGAGCAAAACCAAGATACATCAATTGGTCAGCAAACATAACACTTTCTTTAACGCCTACTTTACGGTAGCAAGAGTTAATCAGACGAGAGATATTTTTCTTCGTCATTTCTTGGTTACATTCATCAAACGTCATACCTTTAGGCATGATGTTCCAGATAAGTAAACGACCAGCAACCGTATCTTTGATACTGATTTCTTTGGTTTGGTTACCCTCTTCATCAATATGCGTCTCAGTGACACGCACTTTGATTTTAGCATTTACATGTAGATCATTTGAACCAATCGCACGCAATGCTTCATTGACGGTAGCAAAAACCATGCTCTCGCCTTTAGCATTGATAGACGAGCGACTGATGTAATACAAGCCCAATACAACATCCTGTGATGGTACGATGATTGGATCACCGTTCGCAGGTGACAAGATGTTATTGGTAGACATCATTAGTGCACGTGACTCTAACTGTGCTTCTAGCGTCAATGGCACGTGAACGGCCATTTGGTCACCATCAAAATCAGCGTTAAACGCGGTACAAACGAGCGGATGCAATTGAATTGCTTTACCTTCGATAAGTACTGGCTCAAATGCCTGTAGACCCAAACGGTGAAGTGTGGGTGCACGGTTAAGAAGTACTGGATGCTCACGGATAACCATGGCCAGCATATCCCACACTTGTGGCTCTTCACGCTCTACCATCTTTTTGGCGGCTTTAATCGTTGTTGCCAAACCATGAGACAATAGCTTGTTATAAGTAAATGGCTTGAATAGTTCAAGTGCCATTTTCTTCGGTAGACCACACTGATGTAGACGTAGTGTTGGACCTACAACGATAACCGAACGACCAGAGTAATCGACACGCTTACCAAGTAAGTTTTGACGGAAACGACCTTGCTTACCTTTGATCATATCAGCCAAAGATTTCAATGGACGCTTGTTACTACCAGTGATTGCACGACCGCGACGACCGTTATCCAACAATGCATCAACTGACTCTTGCAACATACGTTTTTCGTTACGTACGATGATATCAGGTGCACTAAGCTCAAGCAGACGCTTTAGACGGTTGTTACGGTTAATGACACGGCGATACAGATCGTTTAGATCCGAAGTCGCAAAACGGCCACCTTCTAGTGGTACTAGTGGGCGCAAATCTGGTGGTAGTACTGGCAAGATGTTCATTACCATCCACTCAGGCTTGTTATTAGAATCACGGAATGCTTCTAATAGCTTAAGACGCTTAGACATCTTTTTAAGCTTAGTCTCAGAACCTGTTTGCGGAATCGCTTCGCGCAGCTCATCAATCTCGATATCTAAATCGATATCTTTTAATAGGTCTTGAACGGCTTCAGCACCCATTTTGGCTGTAAATTCATCGCCAAACTCTTCAAGGGCTTTAAAGTAATCTTCATCATCAAGCAACTGATATCTTTCTAAGCTAGTTAGACCAGGTTCAGTTACGATGTAGCTTTCAAAATATAGAACGCGTTCGATATCACGTAGCGTCATGTCTAACAATAGACCGATGCGGCTTGGTAATGATTTTAGGAACCAAATATGCGCAACTGGGCTAGCCAAGTCGATGTGACCCATACGGTCACGACGAACTTTAGCAGTCGTAACTTCTACGCCACATTTTTCACAGATAACGCCTTGGAACTTACGGCGCTTATATTTACCACATAAGCACTCAAAATCTTTTACTGGGCCAAAGATTTTGGCACAAAAAAGACCATCACGTTCAGGCTTGAACGTGCGATAGTTAATAGTTTCAGGCTTTTTCACTTCGCCATGTGACCATGACTTGATGACGTCAGGTGAGGCTAAAGTAATTTGAATGCTATCAAACTCTTGGTTACCGTTGCCGGTAGGGCTTTGCATGATATCGAGTAAATCTTTCAAGTTGCTTCTCCGTTATCTTTATAATCATCTGATAGCGTATTGTTGACGCAAATAAGATGAATGAAGGCAATGAATAGGGTTGAGACAAATCACTAAAAGCAGCAGCTATGCGCGTACTGCTTTTAGATTGACCACTAAGGATAATAATTAACTGAAGCTATGTTAAAGGTAGCCTCAGCCAGCCGTGCTTAATGGGTTTGCTTTAACTCAATATTAATACCCAATGATTTGATTTCTTTGGTCAGTACGTTGAACGATTCAGGCATACCTGGATCCATATACTGCTCACCATCAACGATGTTTTTATACATACGCGTACGGCCTTCAACGTCATCCGACTTCACAGTCAGCATTTCCTGCAACGTGTAAGTCGCGCCATAAGCTTCTAGTGCCCAGACTTCCATCTCACCGAAGCGCTGACCACCAAACTGAGCTTTACCGCCCAATGGCTGCTGCGTGACTAGTGAATAAGAACCGGTAGAACGTGCATGCATTTTGTCATCAACCAAATGGTTAAGTTTGAGCATGTACATATAACCAACGGTCACTTTACGGTCAAACTTCTGACCAGTACGACCATCATACAATGTCTGCTGACCATCACGGTCCATACCAGCAAGCTCTAGCAAGTCTTTAACTTGACTCTCTCTTGCACCATCAAACACTGCAGTACCCATTGGTACACCGCCGCGTAAGTTGTCTGATAGCGCCATGATGTCATCATCACTCAAGCTATCAAGATCAACTTGCTCGCCGCCTACTTGGTTATAAATTTTGTCCAAGAAACCACGTAGCTCTTTGATCGCTGCTTGCGATTTGAGCATACCATCGATCTTCTCGCCCAAACCTTTGGCTGCCATACCCAAATGCGTCTCTAGAACCTGACCGATGTTCATACGAGATGGTACACCAAGCGGGTTCAATACGATGTCAACGGTATTACCATGTTCATCATAAGGCATATCTTCGACTGGCATGATGCGTGATACGACACCTTTGTTACCATGACGACCAGCCATTTTATCACCAGGCTGAATACGACGCTTAACCGCTAGATAAACTTTAACGATTTTTTGGACACCATGTTGTAAGTCATCGCCTGCCGTTAATTTGCGTTTTTTCTCAGCAAATTTAACATCGATGTCTTTTTGCTTATCAACTAAGTACTCAGCGATTTGCGTTAGACGCTCAGAGATTTCTTCTTCAACTGGCTGAATATCAAGCAAGGTCTCAAGGCTCATATCTTTCATATCAGCCAAGGCCATAACCGTACCGGCTTTTAGACCAGAACCACCACTGACTTTTTGGCCATCTAATAGATTACCAATACGACCACGTGCTGCTTCTTCAAAGATACGTAGCTCTTCTTTTAAATCTTTACGATAGCTATCAAGCTGTGATTTTTCAATCGCTTTTGCACGTGCATCTTTTTCGACACCATCACGAGTAAAGACTTGTACGTCGATGACCGTACCTTTGCTTGATGTAGGAACACGTAAAGACGTGTCTTTTACATCAGCTGCTTTTTCACCAAAGATAGCCCGGAGCAATTTCTCTTCTGGCGTTAGTTGCGTTTCACCTTTTGGCGTCACTTTACCAACTAAGATATCACCAGCGTCAACTTCAGCACCGATATAGACGATACCTGCTTCGTCAAGACTTGATAGTGCTGCTTCACCAACGTTTGGAATATCAGCAGTAATCTCTTCTGTACCTAGCTTGGTATCACGTGCCACACACGTCAATTCTTGAATATGAATGGTGGTGAAACGATCTTCTTTAACCACTTTCTCAGATAGCAAGATTGAATCTTCGAAGTTGTAACCATTCCACGGCATAAATGCGATGCGGATGTTCTGACCTAGTGCTAGCTCACCAAGATCCGTTGATGGACCATCTGCCAAGATATCACCCAAAGCAATCTCATCGCCTTGGTTAACGATGATACGTTGGTTGATACAAGTATTTTGGTTAGAGCGCGTGTATTTGACTAAGTTATAAATATCGATACCCGCTTCACCAGCAGTCATCTCGTCTTCGTTTACACGAACAACGATACGTGATGCATCAACATCTTCAATCACACCGCCACGCTTAGCGATCACACAAACACCAGAATCACGAGCAACATAGCGCTCCATGCCAGTACCTACTAACGGCTTATCAGCACGTAACGTAGGAACAGCCTGACGCTGCATGTTCGAGCCCATCAAGGCACGGTTAGCATCATCATGCTCTAGGAATGGAATCAAACCTGCTGCTACCGATACTACCTGACTTGGTGACACATCCATATGCGTCACTTTTTCTGGCGGCATACGGACGAATTCACCATAGCTACGGACACTGACCATCTCGTCACTTAGTGCACCATCTTCAGTCAATGGTGAATCAGCCTGTGCAATGACCGTACCGACTTCTTCAATGGCTGATAGATATTCAATGATATCCGTTACTTTACCGTCAACCACACGGCGATATGGCGTTTCTAAGAAGCCAAAGCTGTTGGTTTTAGCAAAAGTTGCCAATGAGTTGATAAGACCAATGTTTGGACCTTCAGGAGTCTCAATCGGGCATACACGGCCATAATGGGTATCATGTACGTCACGTACTTCAAAGCCTGCACGTTCACGAGTCAGACCACCGGGTCCTAGTGCTGATACACGGCGTTTATGGGTAACTTCAGACAACGGGTTGTTCTGATCCATAAACTGTGACAACTGGCTTGAACCAAAAAATTCTTTAACCGCAGCCGCAACAGGCTTTGAGTTAATCAAATCTTGTGGTGACAAGTTATCAGATTCTGCTGAGCTCAAACGCTCTTTGACCGCGCGCTCTACACGTACTAGACCAACACGGAACTGGTTTTCTGCCATTTCGCCGACTGAACGAATACGACGGTTACCTAAGTGATCGATATCATCGACTTCACCGCGACCGTTACGAATCTCAATCAATTCTTTTAATACGTTCACGATGTCAGCATTGGTCAGGACACTACGTGCACGCTGAATATCTGGATCATCTGTATTATCAAAATCTAACCCTAGACGACGGTTAAACTTCATGCGGCCGACGTTTGACAAGTCATAACGATCTGCATTGAAGAACATGCTTTCGAACAGTTTTTCAGCAGTTTCGACCGTTGGTGGCTCACCTGGACGCATTACTTTATAGATTTCAATCAGTGCTTCTTCACGGCTTGACGTGCTATCAGCACGTAGCGTGTCAGCAATATAACTACCCTGATCGATATCGTTAGTGAACAGAATGCTGAATTCTTTGATAGATTCGCTGGCTTCAAATGCACTCAGTTTAACCAATAATTCATGGTCAATTAATGTGTTAGCACGAGCGATAACTTCATCATTAACCACGATATCTTCAGCTAAGATACGCTCATATAAGTATTCATCAGGTACAGCAATCTTTGTCATACCAGCTTCTTCTAGCTGACGGATACGGCGTGCATTGATACGTTTGCCCTGCTCTACGATAACGTCACCTTCAGGCGACACGATATCAAACTGAGCCATCTCACCGCGCAAGCGATCAGCAACCAGATCAATCTCAAACGTCTCTTCGCCTTTATACACAGCTACTTTATCAAAGAAAAGATCTAAGATTTCAGAAGTGGTCAGACCTAGTGCACGTAGAATGATTGAAGCAAGTAGCTTACGACGACGGTCAATACGAGCAAATACTAGATCTTTTGCATCAAATTCAAAATCTAACCATGAACCACGGTAAGGAATGATACGTGCGTTATAAAGCACTTTACCACTTGAATGCGACTTACCTTTATCATGGTCAAAGAATACACCAGGTGAGCGATGTAGCTGTGATACGATAACACGCTCTGTACCATTGATAATAAAGGTACCGTTAGCCGTCATTAATGGCATTTCGCCCATATAGACGCTTTGCTCACGAATATCTTTGATCGCAGCTTTGCTGTCTTTATCTTTGCTATCTTTGTCTTTGATGATCAAACGGATTTTGACACGCATCGGCGCAGCAAATGTTGAACCACGTAAGATACACTCACGCTCATCAAATTCAGGCGTGCCTAAATAGTACTCAACAAATTGTAACTCAGCATTACCAGAGTGACTCTCAATTGGGAAAATAGAGGAATACGCAGCTTGCAAACCAGTATTCTCACGAGCTTTTGGCTTTTTGTGCTCTTGCAAAAATTGCTCGTAAGAATCTACTTGAATAGACAATAAGTAGGGAATGTCCATCACAGTGGGCAATTCAGCAAAACTTTTGCGAATACGCTTTTTTTCAGTATAAGAATATGCCATCGAGAGTCCTTACAGTAAACGTGGAAACAAATTAAAATCGAGGCCAGGATGCATAGATATTATGTATCTTGGCGACGTAAACGATAATATAAAACGGGTGTTCGTGTTCAGTTCATGTCTTTTGGTCAACTACTACTTTACTAATCAATGCTTATTTAGCACACTTCATTCAATCTTGGAATTGGTGTCTAGGTCAGTCTATATGCCTACTCAAACTGACAATTTCAATATCATATACAATACATTGCCCTTATGGCTCAATTTACAAATACACTTAAAATATCTTGTACTGCGGTTTAAAATTCATCATCAAAACTGTTATCGTCGCTGATATATACCGTCTACGAGCCTACATACTGACAGTAAAATCATTCTATATGGATAACCTAAGATCAATAGCTTTTCAGAAATAACAATAATCGGGGTAACTATAACTTTCAGAATCAGTATAAACTATAGTGTTAATAGGAAAGCATGCAGACACAAAAAAATGCCAAACATCTACGGACGTTTAGCTAACATTAACTGATTTTAATAACTGGCATGTGTGCTTGCATGTATATCGTCTGTCCTTTTGATGGGTATCCACCGTGTTGTTGCATACGTATGTTGGCAGACACAAAAGGTCAAGCTACGAATTATAGTAAAAAAAAGCTGGCAATGCAAGGCATTACCAGCTTTTTTTCGTACAGCTGTTAAACTTATTTTAGTTCAACAGTTGCGCCAGCTTCTTCAAGTTTCTTTTTCAACTCTTCAGCTTCAGCTTTGTTAACGCCTTCTTTGATTGGAGCTGGAGCGCTTTCAACCAAATCTTTCGCTTCTTTCAGGCCAAGACCAGTAGCTTCACGTACGGCTTTAATTACGCCAACTTTCTTCTCGCCAAAGCTGGCAAGAACTACGTCAAACTCGTCTTTTTCTTCAGCAGCAGCAGCAGCAGGGCCAGCAGCAGCAGGTGCAGCAGCAACAGCAGCTGTTACGCCGAATTTTTCTTCCATAGCGCTGATTAATTCAACGATATCCATTACTGACATTTCAGCGATTGCGTTTAACACATCATCTTTAGATAGTGCCATGAGAACTCTCCGTTATCTGATAAAATTTAATTGATTTTAATATCGCTTGGATTGCTTGCCAAATTTTCAAATAGTGTTGGCAATAAAGTGCAATCAACGATGTCAAAGTTACGTTAAAACAAGCAATTAAGCAGCTTCTTTTGCGTCTTTGATTGCTGCGACAGTGCGAACGAACTTGCCAGGAACTGCGTTCATAGTCTGGACAAGCTTGGTCACTGGTGCATTCATAGTAGCCATCAAGATAGAGAGTGCTTCGTCGCGAGTTGGTAGCTTCGATACGCGCTCTAGCTCTTCTGGACCATAAACAACACCACCAACTGATACCAATTTGGTCTCTAAAGCTTTGTTTTCTTTACTGAAGTCGAAAACGACTCTAGCAGCAGAACCCAAGTCTTCCATAGAGAAAGCCAAAAGTAGTGGACCAGTCATACGGTCTGACATGCTCTCAAACTTAGTGCCTTCAAAAGCGCGTCTTGCTAGTGTATTTTTTACCACTTTCAAAACAACGCCTTTTTCACGGGCTTGTTCGCGTAGCTTAGTAAGCTTTGCAACACCAATACCATGATATTCGGCAGCTACTGCTGAGTAAGCATTAGCAGCAACTTCAGACACTTCAGCCACAACTTGTTGTTTTTGCTCTAGCGTTAATGCCATAAGTTGACTCCTTTAATCTTATCAATCTGCTCAGTATTTTAATTCTTAAAAACCGAAATTTTTAATTCTTAAACAACTGAATTAGACTGACTTGATACGACACGTTACTTCTAAACTCTATAGCAATAGATTTTATTAGTAACGACTGATTACGGCACCGTTATCAGAATGACATCAAGTGATAGATTGAACTATCGGCTCTTATCAACAACTGGGTGGATCACCGTCTGCGTAGGACAACTGAGATTTTCATCTGTAGTCGATTAAAAAAAGCAGCTTGTTATCATATTTAACCATTCGAAAATTGCTATCTATGACGCTAAACCACTCTCTACCTACGGTCTTAGACAGCGTAGCATATGCTACGCTGACCTAATTTTTTAGAATTTATTTGTACTCATTATTCAAAATATTTGAAGAGTGAATACTTAATTATTTAGCAGTGCGATAAGGAACAGCATCAATAGTGATACCTGGACCCATAGTGCTAGACAAGGTAATTTTCTTAATGAAAGTACCTTTAGAAGTAGCAGGCTTAGCACGTTTTAGATCTGTGATTAATGCTTCAGCATTTTGAATAACTTGCTCAGCAGTGAAACCAACTTGACCAATAGTAGTATGAATAATACCCGCTTTGTCTACACGATACTGTGCTTGACCAGCTTTAGCATTTTTCACAGCTTCAGCAACGTTTGGCGTTACTGTACCGACTTTCGGGTTAGGCATTAGGCCACGTGGACCTAGGATAGTACCTAATTGACCAACAACACGCATTGCATCAGGAGCAGCAATAACGATATCAAAGTCCATGTTACCGGCTTTGATTGATTCTGCTAGGTCTTCAAAACCAACGATGTCTGCACCAGCTTCTTTAGCGGCTTCAGCAGCAGCGCCTTGAGCGAATACAGCAACGCGTTTGGTTTTACCAGTACCAGCAGGTAGGTTGGTAGCGCCACGAACTACTTGATCAGATTTACGTGGGTCAACGCCCAAGTTTACTGCGATATCAATAGACTCTTTGAATTTTAGCGCAGGCAAATCATTTAAGATTTGAACGGCTTCTTCCATAGTGTATTGTTTTTCGTTATCAACACGGCTTTGAATTTCTTTTTGACGTTTGGTTAGCTTGCTCATTTACACACCCTCCACGGTAATACCCATTGAACGTGCAGTACCAGCGATGGTACGAACAGCAGCGTCAAGGTCAGCTGCAGTTAGATCTTTATCTTTGGTCTTAACGATTTCTTCTAACTGTGCACGGTCAACTTTACCGACTTTAGCAGTGTTAGGTGTACCTGAACCTTTAGCAACACCAGCAGCCTTACGTAGTAAGTATGAAGCTGGTGGTGACTTCATGATGAAGGTAAAAGACTTATCGCTATATACAGTGATCTCAGTAGGAATCGGTAGACCCGGCTCTTGGTTTGAGGTCGCAGCGTTAAATTCTTTACAGAACGCCATGATGTTCACGCCTTTTTGACCCAATGCTGGACCAATCGGTGGTGAAGGATTTGCTTTGCCTGCAGGCACTTGCAGTTTGATGTAACCATCAATCTTCTTAGCCATGATACTCTCCTAAATGGGTAATAACGCTAAATCAATATGCTATGTAAGCTTATTGACTAAAAGCTCCCCGGTTGATGAATTTGTATGGGCTTAGTCTAGCTTTTCAACTTTACTAAACTCAAGCTCAACCTGAGTCGGTCGATTAAATACGTTTACTGTCAAATGTAGTTTAGACTTTTCGTAATCGACTTTTTCCACCATACCTTTAAAGTCAGTGAACGGACCATCGATAACCAATAACTCTTCGCCCGGCTCAAATAGCGTTTTAGGACGTGGATCGGTTTCAGTCTGATTCAAACGATTTAAGATGCGATCTGCTTCTACTTGCGTAATCGGCGCTGGTGTTTCAGGCGTACCGCCAATAAAACCCATAATACGTGGACACTCTTTAACGATGTGCCAAGTATTATCATTCATTTCCATTTGGATCAAAACATATCCTGGAAAGAATTTACGCTCACTCTTACGCTTTTTGCCGTCTTTCATTTCGACGACTTCTTCAGTAGGAACCAATACATCACCGAATGATTCAGCGAAGTCACTACGATTGATACGATCAGTTAATGAACGCTGTACTTGCTTTTCATATCCTGAAAACGCTTGGACAATATACCAACGCATGTCACGCTCCTAATCGTTATAAGTAAAATGTTGAGTTACAATATTTAAGTTAGAGCGAATCGTAATACACGATAGTCTGCTCAACTTCAAACATTTAACCGATAAATATGCCAACGAACCAATTGAAAAAATTATCTAACAGCCAAACAAAAAGCCCAGCAATACCAATCACGACAATAGCTTGCCATGTGTATTGAAAGGTTTCGTCTTTACCTGGCCATGTTACTCGGCGTAGCTCAACAGCGGCATCTTTTAATAATATTTTAAAAGCGCGGCCTTGATGCGTTAATGCCAAGCATACTAATGCAAATACAATAAGAGCGACAATGATACTAATACGTACCCAAACATCATTGGCAGGTTGCCAATAGCCAGGTAAATACTGGTTAACCAGAGTCGCGCTAATTAAAACTGCTGCAGCAAGTAGCCACAAGATCAAATCTTTGATTGAGCCAGTCTTAGCAACTTCAACAGCAGAAGTATTGACCGCTGAGATGTGCTTATCTTTAGACAGCATTCCACCAGCAACCGCCTTGGCATCAGATAACTTAGTCTCGAGGTTATCTTGATTATTGCTCATAAAGAACTCGCTTCGGAGATGGTGGGGTACAACAAAGATGTGATAAGAAGATGGCAGGCGATGTAGGACTCGAACCTACAACCCTCGGTTTTGGAGACCGATGCTCTACCAATTGAGCCAATCGCCTATGGGTGTAAAGGACAGCATTATACAATATTGAGCATAAAATGCAAGCCTTTAGCGGTAAAATTGTTACTTTTACCTAGTTTGCTCTTATCTAGCGTACCTACTCTATTAACTGGCCGTTTAATTAGGCTGATAATGTGAGTACCTGATAAGAAGCTGCGTTAATATATCAAGCTATACTGCAGATTACAATAGTCTAGAATAGAAATAAATTAATTCTGTATGCAATCGATCGATTTTATCTAGAATTTCAATTCTGTAATGAGTATGTCTATATATAGCTAAACCCATAACTTTTCTTTAGTTATAACCACCCATTAAAAAAGCCGTTCTCAATAAAGAGAACGGCTTTTGACTAACGAGTTAAATACTAGGATCAGTATTAAACGTTAACGTTAGCAACAACACCAGCGC
>NZ_JBVFXW010000029.1:0-43915 GCF_055522395.1 Psychrobacter sp. TPE 89C | reverse complement strand
CAAGCTAAGTTTCTACGCCAAGGTTGGATGGAAAATAATTTACCAAAACTGTTTCATGATATGGGATGTACTTCTTTTATCTTGGATTGACTATACAGTCGAAGATATAGTAAACATCCTTATCGATTGCTATTCTCAATACATAAATGAACAAAACGGTAGTAGGTTTATTGGTTTTATTTAAGTGTTCTACTGTTTCACCATGCAGTTTACCTTTACTATAGGCATCAATGAGCACATTGTTGTACTCAGGATTAGACCTTAAAGACTTAGCATATTTCAATATTTTTTTAAATGACGGATTTCGATGTCTTAAAATATCGGAAGATATAAGAGGTTTTAATATACCAACATCCTTATTAGTACCTGTTTTAACACCTACTGCGTAGGTTGAAGGTATCGGCTCATTCAAGGGGATGACCTGACTTGTTTGCCTTTGAATAGCTTGCTCAATAGTAATATTTTCAACTCTCACTAACTCACGAATTTCACCTATAGTCCGAATACGCTGTCGTACAACAGCAGTTGTGCTATTACCTGCATTACTTTCAGCCTCTACAATTACTTCATCAGTATCAATTTTATGAAACAAGGCTTTATAAGAACGTGTGGTTGGTTTGGCTTGATTTA
The DNA here is from genome assembly GCF_055522395.1 of Psychrobacter sp. TPE 89C. Classification (NCBI taxonomy): domain Bacteria; kingdom Pseudomonadati; phylum Pseudomonadota; class Gammaproteobacteria; order Moraxellales; family Moraxellaceae; genus Psychrobacter; species Psychrobacter sp. TPE 89C. The sequence continues at coordinate 43,285 of NZ_JBVFXW010000029.1, read as the reverse complement.
TATTATTTTCACTAATTTCATAATCATCAAACGCATAATGAATAGCATTACCCTGCGGCATAGACATACCTGTTATTTCAGTACAGAGTATTATGTCATCTCCAACATTAATGCCCTTAAGTTCGATTTCTATTTTCTGCTTGTGATAAGGTACAACTTTTAAAGGTGAAGATCTTTTCGAGGGAACAATGTGATCTTTGTTTTTTTTCAAAGCATTCAAAACTCTTGTATTTAATTTTTCAATCACGTCTTGGGTATGTTGATTGTATTTAAGATGGTGTAGAAATACAGCATCAGGGATAACACAGTTATCAGGAATAAGCGTGACATCAGATGTTTTAGGATCAGGAAAATTGAGGCTTAACATTTCTTTAACGTCAGCCCACAAATAAGTTAGCAAAATGCGGTTAATTTCTTTCGACACCCCGTAATGCGCCATGAAGAAAGTTAATGGATGGATAAGAACCTTACGAGAACCTTGTTTTATTACCAATAGAGTATTTGTATCATTTTCCAAATCATCAACAGGATAATTATTAAGATCAAATTCAAATACGCCATCCTTTTTAGTGATGCCAATATGGTTAGAGTATTTAAGGTTAACTGAATCCTCCTCAATTACAGTGATAGCATCATCAAACTCAAATTTTTGGCAAGTTAAACCATTCACCCAAATAGACCCGAAAATAAGACTATTAGCTAGCTCAATAGGTAGTTTGACTCCAAATTCATAACCATTATTAAGACTAAGAAAAATCGTCTCAACTAACTTTATTGCGTTTCGCCTATTAGAACCTCTGAATATTCGTCCAAACCAAATCAAGACATACTCATGATTATTAAAAAATTTATCAGTATGCCGACCAATATCTACGTTGCTAAGATTAACAGTACGGTCAAAATTATTGAAAAAATCAGGTTTCATGCGATTCCTCCATTAGCGTAAAATGAAACACTGTGGAGAAAGCAATATGCCACATGACATTTATTTCGGAAACATGACAAGTATTGTGGAAACTGACAACCGCCACCGACCAACGCCACGGCTGATATCGTATGATGAACTTGCCTGAACGGCCGTGTGCCATAGTCGTAATCGCTGTCTGCGACTGAATACGTACTGGCTACTTCTAATGCATCTTCGTCACTGAGGTCAGGTAAAATAGTCGGTAGACGCGATGCCATCAATGTTTTACCCGAACCGGGCGGCCCTGTAAATAATATCGAGTGCCCACCTGCCGCCGCAATCTCTAATGCTCGCCTTGCATGATGCTGACCTTTGACATCGGCCAAGTCCACTTGATAACCCACATGCTGCGGTGCTGGGCTGGGTGTGACGACTGCCAAACTCTCATTGGGTATGCTTGGATTCGCTAGCGACTGTAGATGGTCGCAAACGGCTTTGAGACTCTGAGCGCCTAATACCTCTACTCCCTCGACACGGCTGGCTTCTGCCCCATTATCCATTGGCACGATTAATTTGACCGATGTTACTGCTTCTACTGGCAGCGGCTCAGTCAGTGATTGCTCATTACTACTCGATGACGTTACAGCCAATCCTTCCGCTTTAATCGCTCGTGCCACTGCCAGACTACCCGTCACTTGCCGCAGATTTCCGTTTAGCGCCAATTCACCGATAAACTCAAACCCTGATAACACGTCTGGATCGAGCTGATCACTGGCTGCCAATATGCCGATGGCAATCGGTAAATCTAGCCTTGCGCCATCTTTGGGTAAATCCGCAGGTGCTAGGTTAATAGTGAGACGACGATTGGGAAACTGGAATCCAGAATTCAATATCGCAGAACGCACTCTGTCTTTACTCTCACGTACGGCAGCCTCAGGCAGACCAACAATGGTCAATGCAGGCAAACCTTGCGACAAGTGCACCTCAATAATAACCTTGGGTGCATACAGACCGACGACTGAACGGGTATAGACTTGAGCAAACGACATAAGTGTTTCCTGATAGAGAGTCTCTCTCGATAATAGAGGATTACCTATATGTACGCAAATAACATGTTTTGAGTCATGAGCGCCAATACTTAATGAGCCATTTATTATCTAATAATATCTATACGTTTATCTAAAAGACCTAGCCATTCACCCCACTATTAACAAGGATTTGTTATACTAGCCACTGTCTATTTAGACATAAATATTGCTAGAAAGGTGATCATAAACGAACGGTTTCAATTGCCACCCTTGAACCACATAAACTCTAGCAATATATATGGTCAAAACGAGGAATATCGCATGACAGAACATCCAGAACAAAACAATTCTAACAGTGCTGACCATATCGAGCAGCCTTATAATCGTGCAGGAGAGCAGCCGACCACGACACGTCCTGTCATGCAACCAGACAACCCTTATGCTAGTTTGCGCGGCAGTATTACGAGCAAACATCTACCTGCATTTGATGAAGCGATCATTCATAAATACAATCGCTCAGGGCCACGATATACCTCTTATCCCACGGCTTTAGAGTTCACGCCAATCGCTGACAGTCTTGAGACCAAAATCCTGCAGAGCCGTGAAGCGCGTGCACCACTGTCTCTATACTTTCATATTCCGTTCTGTCGTCATCTTTGCTACTACTGTGCTTGCAATAAGATTATCACTAAAAAAAATAGCGATTCGGGCGATTATTTACAGTACTTAATTGCCGAAATTAAGCATAAGCGTCGCTTATTATCGGCGCCTGAAGGTAGCAGCAAGCCATTGGTCAAGCAGCTGCATTTGGGCGGTGGTACACCCACATTTTTGCGTGACGAAGAGATGGTTCAGCTGTGGGAGTTTTTACAGACTCAGTTTGAATTTTTGCCCGAAGATGAAGGTGATTACTCTATTGAGATTGACCCGCGCGAGCTGAGCGAAGACACACTAAAAGTATTGCGTGGTCTTGGTTTCAATCGTATCAGCTTAGGTGTACAAGATTTGGACGAAACGGTACAAATCGCTGTCAATCGTGTCCATTCAGCAGAATTGATTGAAAATGTACTTAACGAGGCGCGTGAACTCGGCTTTCACTCTATTAACATCGACTTGATTTATGGTCTGCCACATCAAACGCCTGAGACGTTGGACAAAACCGTACAGCGCATCATAGAGATGTCACCAGATCGCCTGTCTGTATTTAACTACGCGCATCTGCCAGAACGATTTAAAGCGCAACGTCAGATTAAAGATGAAGACCTACCCAATCCAGCAGCGAAGCTTACGATGCTTGGCAATACTATCAATATGTTGAGCGAAGCGGGCTATCAATATATCGGTATTGACCATTTTGCAAAGCCTGATGATGAACTCGCTGTCGCACAGCGCGAGGGCAAATTACATCGTAACTTCCAAGGTTATACCATCATGGGTGACTGCGACCTATTAGGATTCGGTGTCTCATCCATCAGTCAGATTGCCAATGCCAGTACCCGCTATATCCTACAAAATGATACGGATCTGCAAGCCTATCAAGCCAATATTGATATGGCAAAAATCAATCCTACTGTCATGCCAGCGGTAAAAGTAATCAAGACGTCGATTAAAGATCGTCTGCGTGAATACGTGATTATGAACTTGCTATGTCACGACTATATTGATTTTAAAGATGTGAACCAGAAGTTCGGTATCGATGCGATTACCTATTTTATCGATGAAATAGCACAACTCGGTGCCATGCAAGACGATAAGCTCATCGATATGGATGCCGCTGGTATTCGTGTTTTACCACGTGGACGCTTATTGGGTCGAAACGTTGCGATGGTCTTTGATGAGTATCTTGAAACAAAGCATAAGAATCGCTTTTCGAAAGTGATTTAAAGCAGCTTTAAGAAGCAATGTTAAAAAATAACGTTAAAAAGCAACGGTGAATTTATGGCAAAAAAAAGACCTCAATAGAGGTCTTTTTTTATCTGAAATAATGGTTACTACACTTTTAACTTATCACCCACCATACCCTTTACGGTACTTAGGATATCAGCAGGTAACACCACCATTTTTGAGTTATCAGATTCAGCCAGCTCACGGATTGCCTTGATATACTGCTCACCAAGTAAGTAAACAATCGGCATCTCTTCTGTGCCCATGGCGTTGGTAATCAAACGAATCGACTCTTCTGAGCCTCTCGCTAGCACTACCTGCGCTTCAGCATCACGGCGTGAGGCCTCGAGACGCCCATCGGCTTCTAGGATAGCCGCCTGCTTTTGACCATCAGCACGGGTCACTGTGGCACGACGTAGACGCTCTGCCGCCGCCTGCTCTTCCATTGACGCTTGCATAGTTTGCGATGGATTAATATCTTGAATTTCTACCGTCTTCAGCGTGATGCCCCAATCAGCGATATCTTCTGAGATTGCATGCTTTAGCTTCATCTTGATTTCGTCGCGACTCGACAATGCACTATCCAGATCCATCTCACCGATGATTGAGCGTAATGAGGTCTGTACCAGATTGCGAATACCATATTCATAATCTTCGATGCCATATACTGCTTTGTCAGGGCGTACGATATTAATATAAGCCACTGCATTAGCGATAATCACCACGTTGTCTCGAGTAATGACTTCTTGTGATGGAATATCAAGAACGATGTCTTTAGTCGTCACTTTATAGGCGACATCATCAACGAAAGGAATAATCAGATTTAACCCAGGCTCTAGCGTTTGGCTATATTTCCCCAAGCGCTGTACCACCCATTTGTAGCCTTGCGGTACGATACGAACACCCTTGAACACTGTAAACACCACCAGTGCCACCAAGACCAACATGACAATACTAAAGCTTCCCATAACCCACCCCTATTATTATATTTGTTTACTATTATTCATCGCTGCCTGCGATTTCATACTGCTCACGATCAACTCGTTGCCGACGATGTCTGTCACTACTACTCGATCACCAACTGCTACCTGCTCTCCTGTCGTACGACACATCCATTCAGCCGCACCAACAATAGGAACACTAAACCTTACCGTACCCGCATGATTAGGCTGTGGCTGTACGATTATCATACCTGTTTCGCCAACGATAACGCTGCCACCCAAACCTGCTTTGGTACGGTCTATCGATAACGGCTTAATGAATTTGAACCATGCCAACAGAAATATAGCCGATAACACCAACCAAATAATCACTTGAACAAAGACTGAAATCGGCAATAACCATGAAAGGGCTGCCACAATGATAGCAGCAGCACCAAACCATAGACTTGCAAATGTGGGCACAAACATCTCAACAATCAGCAATATGAAGCCTAAAACGAGCCAATGCCAAGGTTCAATCATCCAAAGTATGTCCATCGCTGCTATACCCCTTATCTTTGATATTCTAACTTTCAATGTAACACACTTTTCGTATCCATAATGTTCTTAAAAATCATCAATCTATGATGTTCACAGCTTAATAAACATGAGAGAAAGTATAAAAATACAACGCAAAAAAAACGCACCTCGAAGGATGCGTTTATTACTTCTTCAACAAGCATGACTTTGAAAATATCAAAGTAAAAATTATAAATTCATATTAGAATTTGTAGTGTGCACCAACAGTCAATAGAGTTACATCTTCAGCAACATAGTCATATTCAGCTTCAACGCTCATGTTAGGGTTGAAGTTATAACCTAGACCGATACCACCAGCAACACCACTATCGCTATCACTGCTGCTGCCAGAGTTTCCAAAATTATCACTAATATTTACGTCAATCTCAGCTTTAGCAAAGCCTAGCTTACCTTTGGCATATAGACCAGTATTAGGGAATTGATAACGAGCAGTACCATAAGCACCGTAAGTCTTAAGATCATATTCGCCTTTAAGATTGCTATTACCTGTATCAACATCAGTGTCGTTAGAGCCTACATACTCAATTTCAGCACCAAAGTTAGAATCGAAATTATAACCAGCATAAATACCATAAGCAGTAGGATCATCTAGATCATCAGCATCCACTAAAAATTTACCAACTTTAACACCAACGTAAGGCTGACCTGCATAGTTAACAGCCGCTTGTGCGCTAACACTCATTAAAGAACCTACTGACAATGCGATCAAAGCTTTTTGTAAGGTATTCATATATCTTCCTGTTAAATAAAACTAAAATGTAGTCTGAATAAACATAACAGAGCATATAATTTAGATGAACTATTGTTGAATTCAGGATTCTAGCAGAACATTATTTTTAATGCACTACTTTTTAATGATTCTTAGAATATTAAATTTTCACGCATAAAAAACGCACCCCAAAGGATGCGTTTTTTTATTCATTGTACAGCTAGTCAAACATTTAGAACTTGATGTTTGCACCAACAGTCATAAGATCTGTATCACTACCTAACATGTCATATTCTGCTTCTACGTTGAAGTTAGGCGTTACTGAATAACCAAGACCTACACCACCAGCTAAGCTAGTATCGTTATCTTCGCCATCGTAAAATCCACCAAGGTCTGTGTTAGTAGCTTCGATTTCAGTTCTTGCTACACCAAGCTTACCTTTTGCATATAGACCGGTATCCGCGAACGCATGGCGATAAGTACCATAAGCACCGTAAGATTTAGCATCAATATCACCACCACGGTAATCAGCATCGTCTGAACCAACATATTCAGCTTCAAGACCAAAGTTAGGATCAAAGTTATAACCAGCATAAACACCATAAGCAGTTGGATCATCAGCGTTATTGATATCTAGATCAAACTGACCGACTTTAGCACCAACATACGGCTGACCAGTATAGCCATTACCATAAGAACCAGCAGCTTGTGCGCCCATGCTTAATAAAGAACCAGCTACTACTGCCATTAGAGTTTTTTGTAGAGTTTTCATTTTATTTCCTTAAAATTATATTTTCGATCGGTTATATATTATCTGTATGAGAAAAGTCCATCAGACAAACCTTCAATAAAAAGGTTTAAAAAAGTATTTAGAATTTTAATTGAGCACCAACGGTCAATAGTTTGGCATCAACGTCGCTGTCCATCATTGAGTATTCAGCTTCGACACCAAAATTAGGATTGACTGAATATCCAAGACCTACACCACCAGCAATACCGGTATCACTGCTAGAATTTGAGACTTTAACCAAACCATTGGTATAGTCACCTTCCACTTCAGTTTTAGCCACACCTAGCTTACCTTTAGCGTACAAGCCAGTATTTGGGAACTGATAACGTGCGGTACCATATGCGCCATAAGTTTTGGCATCTAGGTCACCGTTTCTGTAATCAGCGTCATCTGAGCCGACGTACTCAGCTTCAACACCGAAAGTAGAATCGAAGTTGTAACCACCATAGACACCATAAGCAGTAGGATCATCTGCATTATCAATATCTAAGTCGAACTGACCGACTTTGGCACCGATATACGGTTGGCCAGTATAACCATTACCATAAGATACAGCGGCTTGTGCACCCATGCTTAATAAAGAACCCGCTGCTAGCGTGATTAGAGTTTTTTGTAGAGTTTTCATTATTAGCTCCTTAATATCAATTTAAACAAACAAGTTATTTACTTATACTGGCTTTTATAGCCCTATCGTCCTGCTCACTAACGATGAATGTAATAGTAACAAACTATTTCATAGACTCTGTCAGTATTTTACGGTATGAGAGTTAAGATTTGCAATTTTTCATCAGTGAGCGGGTTACAAAGGCTAGGATATGAAACCTTTTGTTACAACCAGCCTGTTTATGCAATAATCCATACTCATTTTGCCCTCTTCCTATTAAAAAACTAAGCTTAAAATACTTTAAATGCTATCAAATAACAAAAATGAAGGAAGAAAGAATGACCAATCTTATCACTGATCGTTTACAAGTAGCACTCGAAGACCTCAGAGCAACCCAACAATATCGTCAATTGCCAAACCTGCAACATAAGGGGCAATATGTCATGAGCGAGGGTAAAGCTTTGCTCAACATTGCGAGTAATGACTATCTTGGCTTGGGCGGTGATATCGAATTGCAAACTGAGTTTCTTAATCAAATAGAACAACTACCTACTGCACAGACACCTAAAATGAGTGCCACTTCCTCACGGCTCCTCACAGGCAGTGATATACAGCTGCAAGCATTAGAAGCTGAATTACAAAGCTGGTATCAAAGTGCCACCGATAAGCAAAATACATCTGCTTCAAAATCAGTGTTGGTATTGAACAGTGGCTATCATGCCAATCTTGGTATCTTGCCAGCATTGACGACTTTACCAGTCAAGACACTTATTTTGGCTGACAAGCTGGTACATGCCAGTATTATCGATGGGTTGCGTCTGAGCCAAAGCAAACTGGTCACCTATCGTCGTTACCGTCACAACGATTACCAGCATTTGGCCAGATTCATTGAGCAAGCAGATGAAACGGTTGAGCGCATCATCATTGTCACTGAGAGTATTTTTAGTATGGATGGCGACCGCGCTGACTTACCTCAGTTGGTGCAGTTAAAAGCCAAAGATGCCCGTATCGAGCTGTATGTCGATGAGGCTCATGCTGTCGGGATATTGGGTAATACTGGCTTGGGCTTAGCAGAAGAAACAAATACGTTGCCCGATATTGATTACTTGGTGGGAACGTTTGGGAAAGCCTTTGCTTCAGTTGGCGCTTATATCATGTGTGATGAGGCCGTCAAACACTGGCTGATTAATACGATGCGCCCACTGATTTTTAGTACGGCATTACCCCCTATCAATCATGCCTGGACACGCTTTATCTTAGCCAAAATGCCGATGTTGACTGAGCAACGTATGCATTTAGCGCAATTGTCTATCACACTGAGCCAAGCTATCGACCCACAACACCGTGTATCACCTACTGCTCAACGTATCAGTTATGACTCTCCTATCATTCCTTATATATTGGGCGATAATGCGCGTGCGCTTGCTAAAGCGAACCAGTTACAAGCAGCAGGGTTCTACGCCTTGCCTATTAGACCACCCACTGTTCCTGAAAACACTGCTCGTATTCGCTTAGTCATGAATGCCAAGCTGACCAATGAAGACTGCGAACGGCTAATACAACAGTTATAATTCCACTCTCTAGCAGGGACAATGGTCCCACTATAGTCGATTCAATTTAAAAGTAGTACAAGGCAACCGAACATAGATGTATATTTAATACTTCAAGCGAGGTTAACGCAGTAATATTTTTATAGTGGAATGACTATATCGATTGATAACTGGCTCAATTGGATGTAATACACTCTATGAAAAAACTCGACACACCTGATGACCTCAGTGCTAGAAAGCAAACTATCGCTCGTCATTTTGCGAGTGCTGGTGACTATGACCAACATGCCAATATTCAGCAGCAGGTCTGTCAGTACTTACTTGCTAATATTACTCAGGCTAAACAAAACAGTATATTAGAAGTTGGCGCAGGTACAGGTCAAATGACACGACTGCTCGCTGATCATATACAGAGCGAGCACTGGGTCATTAATGAGTTATGTAGTGAGCAAGCTGCTACATTACAATCCATATTGCCAACTGCTGACATCGTCATTGGTGATGCTGAGACCATAGATTTGGAGACAAATCATAGCTTGATAGTTAGTGCCAATGCCGTGCAATGGTTTGATAATCCGTTGAGTTTTGTCACGCAGTCTGCACGCCGTCTACAAGCTGGAGGCCAACTGGTCTTTAGTACCTTTACCCCAAATAACTTTTTGCAAATTAAGACGCTAACCGGTCAAGGACTCTACTATCCAGATATTAATGAATGGCAATTGGCATTAGATAGTACTGGCTTTGAGAATATTGAACTTTCAACTCAACGCTTTGATTTACCATTTCCAACCCCCTACGCTATCCTAAAACATATGAAACTGACTGGCGTATCAACCAATCAGACACAAGTACAATCAGATAACACCCAGACCTTTATGTGGACAAAGTCACGTCTGCAAAAATTTGAGTCAGACTATTGGCAACACTTCTCAGTGCAAGATGAGGAAGGACAGCCTTGTGTAAATTTAACGTATGAGGTGCTGACAGTGAGTGCCTTTAAACCTTAATCATGCAACTTATATAGTCGATGAAATACTCAACCGCTACGGCGTTACCCTCCTTAGATGTACTACTTGTACAATCTGCAGTCGGCTACCTTGTACCCGTTTTAGAGTTCTTTGAATATAGTAGAAGTAATGACAACTCATAGAAATATTAGCCATAAAAAAACGCACCCCAAAGGATGCGTTTTTTAGTTTAACGACTTATCGATTTGTATCGACTATACCATTTTCAAAAACTTGAGTAGCAAGGAAAACGAGCGTAAGTACTACATTAAGTAGACTAAGCGAGTTTGACGTAGCTAATCGCGTTTTTGGGTTTGGTACTATTTTTTATCTTCGTCTACTTCAGTAAACTCAGCATCAACAACGTCGTCATCAGCTTGGCTGCTATCTGCTGCACCGTCAGCACCTTGTTGGAACTGGCTTGGATCCATACCTTCTGCACCAGCGCCTGCATCAGCATAAATCTTCTGGCTAACTGGTAGGAAAGCATTATCTAACGCTTCAAGCTTGGCTTTGATGTCATCATGATCATCTTCTTTAGCAGCGGCTTCAAGCTCAGTGATAGCAGTCTCAACTGAAGATTTTTCTTCGTCAGACACTTTATCTGCTGCTTCTTTTAGTGCTTTTTGTACGGCATGAATGCGGCCATCTGCTTCGTTACGAACTTGCGCTAGGTTAGCGAATTTCTCATCTTCAGCAGCATTGGCTTCTGCATCACGAACCATTTGTTCAACTTCTTCGTCCGACAAGCCAGAATCCGCTTTGATTTGGATGCTTTGTGCTTTACCAGTACCTTTATCAGTTGCTGAGATGTTCATGATACCGTCAGCATTGATGTCAAAAGTTACTTCGATCTGTGGCAGACCACGTGGTGCTGGTGGAATGTCCGTCAAATCAAAACGACCAAGCTGTTTATTTTGGTTAGCGATTTTACGCTCACCTTGATACACCTGAATCGTTACTGCTGGCTGGTTGTCTTCGGCCGTTGAGAATACTTGTGATTTCTTAGTAGGAATCATCGTGTTTTTCTCGATAACTGGCGTCATTACACCACCCATCGTTTCAATACCTAGTGTCAGTGGCGTCACATCAAGTAGCAATACGTCAGTTTTGTCACCAGACAATACGGCACCTTGAATGGCTGCACCAGCGGCTACGGCTTCATCAGGGTTCACGTCTTTACGTGGCTCTTGACCGAAGAATTCTTGTACTTTTTGCTGTACTAGTGGCATACGAGTCTGACCACCAACTAGGATAACGTCATCGATATCGCCAATTTTTAGGCCAGCATCTTCAAGAGCAATTTTACAAGGGCCCATAGTACGTTGTACTAGTTCTTCCGTTAGGCTTTCCAGTTTTGAGCGGCTGATCGTAACAACCAAATGCTTAGGACCACTGCTATCAGCAGTAATATAAGGCAGGTTCACTTCAGTGCTTTGAGCGCTTGATAGCTCAATTTTTGCTTTTTCTGCGGCTTCTTTTAGACGCTGCATCGCAAGAGAGTCACCTTTTAGGTTAACGTCTTGGGCTTTTTTGAACTCGTCTACTAAGAAGTCAATCAACGCTGAGTCAAAGTCTTCGCCACCAAGGAAAGTATCACCGTTGGTTGCAAGTACTTCAAATTGCTGCTCGCCATCAACGTCAGCGATTTCGATGATTGATACATCAAAAGTACCACCACCCAAGTCATATACAGCAACAGTACTATCGCCTTGCTTCTTGTCCATACCATAGGCAAGAGCAGCAGCAGTTGGTTCGTTGATGATACGTTTTACATCAAGACCAGCGATTTTACCCGCATCTTTAGTTGCTTGACGCTGTGAGTCATTGAAGTAAGCAGGTACCGTTACAACTGCTTCAGTTACGCTTTCACCAAGATAGTCTTCTGCTGTTTTTTTCATTTTTTTCAAGATTTCAGCAGAAACCTGTGGTGGCGCTAATTTTTTGCCGTTGATTTCTACCCATGCATCACCGTTATCTGCTTTAGCGATTTTGTAAGGCACCATACCGATGTCTTTTTGCACGACTTTGTCATCAAAACGACGACCGATCAAACGCTTGATTGCAAACAACGTGTTGTTTGGGTTCGTTACCGCTTGACGCTTAGCTGACTGACCAACGAGGATTTCGTCATCTTTATAAGCGACGATCGATGGCGTTGTGCGAGTGCCTTCAGCATTTTCGATGACTTTAACTTTGTCACCTTCCATTACTGCTACACATGAGTTCGTTGTACCTAAATCAATACCAATTACTTTACCCATAATCAAATGCTCCTAATTTATTTTCAATATAAATACTTATATGTTCAGACCATAGTCGGTCACTTGTTGCTATATATCGGTTTACTTATTAATTTTTTCAAGTCAAAAGCCACGCAAAAATTACCTTTTATGTGACTTTTTGTGAAAACCCTTACTAATAATGAGGTTTAGCACAATTAAAAACTAATTGTTCACTGCTTATATAATAAAGCGATGACTTCAAACGCCACTGTCTCAAGCAATATTGGCTTAAATACTATTGACCGACACGTACCATTGCTGGGCGCAACAGACGACCATTCAAGCTATAGCCTTTTTGTAGTACGGTTCCAACGGTATCCGCTTCAGCGTCTGCATCAATACCGACGGCTTCATGAAGATCCGCGTTGAACTTTTCACCTTGTGGATCAACTGCTTCTACGCCGTTTTTGGTCAATAGCGCCAATAGGGCTTTGTGCGTCAATTGCACGCCTTCAGCTACTGGATCATTGGCATCAGCATTTTCCATGGCACGCTCTAAGTTATCAACAATATCTAATAGCTCTTTAGCGAATTTTTGTAGAGCAAATTTTTTGCTCTTTTCCGCTTCTTGCTCCATGCGTTTTTGCGCATTGTAAGCTTCTGCGTTGGCACGGGCAGTGGTTTCTTTGGCTTGCTTAACTTCGCCTTCTAACTCAGCGATGCGTGCTTTAAAAGTATCAAGATCGATATCGTTTTCGATAGTCATCTCTTCACCTGAGTTATTCTGTGGATCAAACTCTTTCATCGTTTCTTCTAAAATACTGTCAGTGTGGCCGACGTTGTCATTCGCCATGTTTTGCTCAGCAGATTCGTGGTTGGTGTTTTGCTCGCTCATGATAGCTCCTTAGAATGTAATAATGACGACTCATATAGGACGCAATAGATAGGCTCATCGCCAGTCATACTGCGACCTTATTAGATACTTAAAATATTTTGCTCATTGTTTTTATTAATGCGCTTTACTAGCTGCTTGATAAAGGTGATGAACATAAATTTCAAGCCTAAAACCAAGGATTTTTTACTTTAGAGTAAAGAATTACTAACTATTACCTTTAATAAGCATCTGTAGCGCCCTAACTCATAAACTATTAATGGCACTCTAGATGGTATTAAACAAGCAGCAGTGCTAAAATTTTTGACATACAACTTGGCTGTTGATAGTAATTCTAGCCACTTCTTTAACCCTGTGAGGAACCTCATGCCCATGCTAACGTTACCTGTATCACGCTACCGTAGACACGCCTTGCACTATGCGATAAAAAGCTTGGGCTACTTGCCAACTCCATTATTAGAGCGACTGAACCAGTCTCTAAATGCGCCTACCGTGGCAAAGTATCCACATGCAGATGCACATTTGCGTGCCATCATCGGTGCCAATAGAAAAATGAAACGCCCATTAACCGTATCTCAACTCACACAGATGCGCAAAAAGTTTGCTGTAGATGCGGTATCCATGCAATCGCCAAACGTTTGGCAGACGCAACCAAATAGCACACGGGTGCAAGCTAAAAGCCTGCAAGCTAAGAAAACAACCAGCCAGCAAATGCATTGGCAAGACAAAACGATTGCCAATGCCGATGGCGAAGACATGCAGATACGATGCTATGAGGCAGAGCAACAGAGCAATCCCGATAAAGTCGTGATGCTATTTATTCATGGTGGTGGGTTTTGTATCGGTGATATCGATACGCATCATGAATTTTGCCATACCGTCTGCCAGAAAACTGGCTGGGCAGTTGCGAGTGTCGACTATCGATTGGCGCCTGAACATACTGCTCCAACAGCTCTCAGAGATTGTTTAGCCGCTTATCTATGGCTATCAAAGCATTGTCATACGATGGGTGCGTTACCCTCTCGCATTGTTTTATCGGGAGACAGTGCAGGTGGTTGCCTTGCAATACTAGTGGCACAGCAAGTGATTTCACCTAACGAGGCACAGTGGCAGCAATTGAAGATACATGGCGCAACTGATATGCAAACCATCCAGCGCTTGCCACAGCCATTGGCGCAGCTGCCGCTTTATCCTGTGATCGACATTACCGCCGAACACCCTAGTTGAGCACTGTACGGCGAAAGGCTGTTTTTAGATCATAATGATGCTGAGGTGTTTGACGCCGCTTATGTGGGGCATAGTACCATCCCGCCAGAGCATGGCTTTGTTTCGGTGGCACGTGGTGATAGCACAGACATGTGCCCAAGCTATATCGTGGCCGCAGAGCTTGATATTTTGCGCGATGAAGCGCTTGATTATGCCGAACAGCTAAAAGCTAAAGGATATCCGGTTAAAGTCCATACAGTACTGGGCGCACCGCATGGCTTTATTCATTTGATGAGCATTCATAGTGGTCTAAACCACGAGGTCAATCACATTATCAATGATTTTGCTAAATGGGTACACACGCTGTGTCAGACTGCTGACTGAACAGTGATAAGCCATACCTCAGAGCGTGACCCCAATCGAAAAGGAATGCCCCAAAAGCCATAGCCTGATGACACCACAAAGTGCCCAAGCCCAATGGCCTCATAACCGTAACCCAAACGGTTGATGGCTCGCACAATAAAGTTGGCGGGAAATATTTGCCCATCATGTGTGTGACCTGACACCTGTAAATCAATAGGCAACTTGCTGTGTTCTATAATATCACTCGGTCTATGATCTAGTAGTATCACGGGCACAGTGGTATCTACTTGCGATAACAGCTCTGTGGTTGCGACTCGCTCACGCTTATGATTATCAAAACGCCCAATCAACCAAACTGGTTGGTCTTGATGGTTGATACACAGCACATCATCATTTAATAAATGCACGCCCGCGCTGCGTAACGAGTCACTAATCGGTCGCTCATGGCCATATAAATCATGGTTGCCTAGCGTGGCATACACACCTAAAGGCAATTGATCGCAAAGTTTGGTCAGGTTGGTCTGCATATCATATGCTGCATAGGCGTGTGTATTGTCATCCATGATATCGCCCGGCATCAACAACATATCAGCTCGCTGCTCAACAAGCAGACGACCTAATCTATCAATCGCACGATTCCCAAACAAGCAACCCAAATGTAAATCACTGGCCACTGCAATACGCAATTGTCCCTGCATAGACTTATTGATATGAATGGTGCGCTTCCTTACCACTGGCACATAAGCGCTATGTAAGGCGTAAACAAACAGTCCAACAAATAAAGCAAAGGCAAATACACGAAGGCCAAAATCGATGGTTTGTGGCTGTAGCGTAATGAGCAGACCAGTTGTGCCACCAAATACCATTATGCTTAATAAATAACTGCCATATACCGCACCGGTAAATCCAGCGGTAAGTATTATAAAATGCATCACTAGCATCCAGCCACTCACCCATCGGTAGCTATTTGCCAGCAATTTACTGGCGCTTAATAACAGCAAACCATTACTGACTATGAAGACAGATATCGTCACTGCCATCTGTAAAGCCGGGGTTGTCCAAGGCTGTAACCACCATCGCAAGCTGACTGCAGTGCCCAAGCTAAATAGTTGCAGCAAACCAATGATGACTGCAAAAAATACGTAGCGCATGGGCGTTCCTCTTTTGTTTTATCTTATTATATAATTGAACTTATGACTTTGCTGCCTGCAACGTAATCATCCAAATCTCTGAACGTGTGCCTAATCTAAAAGGCACTGCTCCTATACCATAACCTGACGTCACCAAAAACTGCGTATTCTCTATTGTTTTGGTGCCATAGTTTAGCGGTGAGAACCAATTCATCAGTATCGTTAATGGAAATATTTGTCCGCCATGGGTATGCCCAGACAGATGTAAATCAACTGGCAAAGCACTTATTTCATTCATGGCAGCTGGGCTGTGTTCCAAAAATATGACTGGCTTACTGGTATCAACTTGAGTGAGTAATTTTGCCGCCGTTGGGCGCATAGGATCGGTCTCATCTGATCGACCTACTAGCCATACTGAGTCATCAAGCAGGACACTTTTATTATCAATAACATTGATGCCTGCATCAGCCACGGCATTCGCAATTTTCACCTGATTTCCTGAATAATCATGATTACCCAAGACGGCATAAACACCAAGCGGTGCGTGCAGTTTTGATAGCTGCTCATGCATGTTATTTTTATCATAATAATAAGTCGTATCATTCATGATATCACCTGCCAGCACTACCACATCGGGATTTTGCAACTCAATCAGACTAGCAAGTTTATTCAGTTGCCGATTGCCAAACCATCTGCCCAAATGGGTATCAGATGCCAAAGCAATGGTCATCGGTTTGTTGAGTGGCTTATCTGTCGTAACCGTCAAGCGGTGTACCACAGGCGAATACGCATTAAATACAGCCAAGCTGACGATAGATACATAAGTCGTAAGCGCAAATACACGTATCAGCTTAGGGTGCAGTTTGTACTTGAATAGCCAATAAGAAAGTAACGCCACAGCCGCAACAACAATAGCGGCATAAACCATAAACCCTTGTAAAATACTGACAACCATGTAGACGTGAAAACGCTCACGCCAAAACTCACTCACGCCATAAACGAGTACAAGATTATTGATGATAAAAATACTTAGTACCAAAATCATTCTTACACTCTGGCGTTTTGGTTTGATCAACCACCAAAGCAGAATACAAGTTATGAGGGCGAGTAATTGAGTCAAAACTGTAAAGAACCACATAATAGTGTCTGATGTATATAAAGATGACCCTATTTTACTTTAAATATTCTTTTTTCTACATATAGTCAATTTTTTTCATCAAAACTCCATATGCTTTACATCAAAACTGATCAGCTTAGCTTGTATAATTAATGATAAATAGTGAGCGTATAAATTGAGCTAAGAATAAAGGTGAAAGGATGCATAAACGCTGGGGGTTTTGGACACTTTGGGTTTGTATTAGTGCAATAGCAGGTTTTGTATGGGGGGGTTGCATTAAATGATAATTCTTGGTTATCTATAGCTGGCATGGCGACAGGAATTAGCTGCTTTATTATCTTCTATACGTTGCTTGATGATTTTGCACGTAAAAATCAGTGGCATCGGTTTATAGCAGCATTACAGAAAGGCGTCTATATAAAAGCAGGATTACAGATTCTGAATCTGGTTACACCTATTTTCCCTTTTATATCGCCAGAGATTTTGGCAGGGGTAGCGGCTATCTATATCGTTGAACTTCTAAGGTTGGATTTTCACCAACCCTTCTTATCAAGTTTTGTCATGACATTAATAACTGGTGCTTTATTGTCATTATGCGTCGGGGTTATCAGTCTTATTATTCTTTTGGTATCAAATAAGAAAGCACATGCTATTACGACAAATGACATGTCGTAAAGCTGCTTTCCGTAGAACTGTCTTAATTGTTTTTGATAGAACTGCCTTAACGTTTGTCTGGCGCTATTTTGCAAACACCATTTTCGCACGCTTGCAGGACTGCTATGCCATACACCATCTTGGTCACCCAGTTTGGAATTCGATAACGATTGCGAGCGACATACGGATAAACAAAGTTCCCCAGTTGTTTGACCACTGGCAAAAACAACAACTGTGACCATTTAACGCCGCCCGTCTTATATAGCAGACGTACAGCATCCATGTGTGTGTACCAATTGCCATAGCTGTCTTTCATACACATATACGTCATCGCATCCTCACGGCTAAATCCTGCGACCGCCAGCTCATCTAACCCCTCCTCTACAGGAACTAATCGTATCTTCTCCGGTTGACGTTTTTTCATATTATGCGCCTCGGTGCTGCATATCACGCACGCATCGTCGTAGTACATGGTAATAGATAAATTCGCTTGCTCTCTGTAACTGTTGATATGGTTTTGGATAATCATGTTACGACTCCTTTATGAGTGATACCTCAGTATTAAGACTATTAGATTTTTTGTTCATGTTAACTACTGGATACTTATTGACTGGTACTAAAAAAGGAATGACGGGTTGCTGCGTCCACTGCGGTGCAGCGGCATCTAAGCGCTTAGCCAGTATTGGTAAGTGATTAGTTGGTACTGCTGGGAACAGATGATGCTCGATGTGATAGAGCAAGTTAAGAGTCAGTAGATTAATCAGCGGACGGCGCTCACTGCGGGCATATACCACGTCATCACAACCATGATGTACGCTCCATACGGCAAAAAACCCAACCATCGTATTGGCCAATATCATTACCAATACGTGATAGATCAAAACTGGATGCATCGTGATAAAAGCAGCGGCAATCACTGCGAAAATGAGCAACATATCACAGGCAACGAGAATACGATTGCGACGGCTACCATGCGTCAGGCCAAACCACTGAATCGCAATCGAAAAAATCCCGCCGCCCAATATTGCCTGATACCACGGCAAGCGTGCCCAGTTACCCTCAACGTCACTGTCTCCCAGCGGATCTCGATGATGATTGAGATGTGTGTGCCGAATAGCATGCGTGCTACAGAGCATCGTAATACTGAGAAAAAACAGCATGAGCTCAGTGGCGAGCACTCCTACTCCCAACGTTCGATGATAACAATCATGTGCTTGTCTGAGCGCAGCAGTGAAAAAGAAAAAAGTCGCCACAAGTGCAAGTAACCACCACCCTTGCCACGCGCTCCACCATGACAGCAATAAAAAAGGTAACGATAAAAAAATATTATAAACAGTCTCGCTCAGACTAAGCTGACGCAAATCTTGCCATTCAATACTGGTTAACGAAGGATGACGCATGATGTTCTCCTTACTTAATGATAAGCAGTAGCTGTCTTACTAGCGCGACCACTTAATTTAATTGGCTTAGTGTTATTTATTTTATTTCTGTCAAAAGTGAAATATTTAGATAAATTTTATTTGTGTTTAGGTAGTGCGATAAGACCTGTAGCTATGGCACTCGCGCCGCCGATACAACAAAATAGGACTACTCCTATTACAGAATCTATCGAATACGACTCTAGCAAAAACCAAACTATGCATAGAAACGTGCTCATGAAACCAATTGCAAATAAGGGAAATACATTTCTTATAGAATCGAAAAAGATCTCAAGTTTGTATGCACTATAGCCAGTTAATAATGCAGGCAATAGACCCAGAAAAAAACCAAAAACTGCACCAGCTGCTAGCATTTTAATAAAATCTGGAACATCTTGTATAGAAGCACCTCCTTCAATCACAGACAACACACTAATACATAAGGGAATAATCAAGCCGCCTATCGCACCACCTAACAACCCATATAGCCCTATTACTTTACCCTTCAGATAGTTGGATACCGTAACTGTAGCGCTGTTCTCAATATCGCTCATAAAAACCTCTATTTTGTTTCACATGAAACTTAAATTGCAGAAGACAAATCAATTAAGTTTCACATGAAACATCATCTACAAAAAACTTAATCGTTCAATAACTAAAGCTATATTCATTCTTGAATCATAGATGCTGTAAATAAGGCCTGTACATCAGCATCGGCAGAGCTATCAGTAGTCAGCATGAATAGCATTTTTCTTTGCGCTCCTTGTTGGGCCCATTCATACGATAGCGTCGTTCTTTCTCCTGATATCGTTGTCTGTTTACTGTTATCTCTTTCATTAGAAGTTAATGGACTGGGCGCACTAGCAAACATATTGCTAAATTGTTTTTCAACTACTTGTGAATTGGCCTTATTCGCATATACGGCGCACATGCTTTTTTCTTCTAGTAGTGTTAAAACAAAGGTTCCATGATCATCCGGCACTGGCCAAGCAGAGCCACTATGACCCTTTAAAAACTGCTTTGCTTGCACATCCGTTAGTTGCGGTAGGTCTTTGAGCTTGTCACGCAATTCATCCAAGTTAGGTAAATACTTGGCACATGTTGTGCTATATATATTTAAGAACGATTCTGCCTGAGCAGTTTGCATAGGACTGGTTGAACCAACAGTACCTAGTGCAGTCTGCCCTACTTCATTAACATTTTTATCTTCAATAGTAATGGCTTTAGATGTTTGAAGACTCCTTTCGTCTGCTAGATTATTGGTCTCTACTACAGATTCCTCGATACTACTCTCGCTATCATTTTTACTACAAGCTGACAAGAAAAAACCTGACAGCGTAGATATTAGAAGTAAACTAATTGTTCTGTTGTTCATAATTATTCCTAAAGTCCATTCGAAAATTTACTTCTGCCCTGCTAACGCTTGCTCTAGCGTTGGCTGCTGGAACTCATAACCTGCGTCCTGTAATGCTTGTGGTAATACTTTTTGACCATCTATCAATAGTGTCGACATCTCACCAAACATCAGCTTGAGTAAAAAATTCGGTAAGGTAAAAAAGGTCGGACGATGCAGCCATGCTCCAAGCGTTTTGGTAAAAGTATGATTACTTACTGGGTTTGGTGACGTTAAATTATATACAAACGCTGGCGTATCGTTTTCCGTTGCTGTTTTTAATAGATTATCCTGTGTAGCCTGACTTTGCGTATAACCAGCAAGATGCCGCTCAATGATAAATATCGCTGCTCCTACCCAATCCTCACGGCTGATCCAACTCATAATCTGCTGACCATTACCCAACTGACCACCGACACCCATTTTAAAAGGTGTCAAAAGCTTACCAACCATTCCGCCCTCAGGATGAATCACCACACCAGTTCGCACGATAGCCACAGGTACAGCATAGTCCGTTGCTGTCAAAGCTAGCTGCTCCCATTGCTCACATAACTGATGTGAAAAGTCGGTCTCAAAACCATTGCTTTCAGTCAATGGCTTATCACCTTGCACACCATACCAGCCAATCGCTGAGCCACTAACTAATAGCTTGGGTTTGGTACTGGTGCGGACGATAAATGCCAGTATTGATTCGGTCGGTTTAATACGACTGGCAAGCAACTGCTCTTTGCGCTCATCACTCCAACGCGAGTCGGCAATGCCTGCGCCTGCTAGATTTAAAATTACGTCAAAGGTATTTTCTGTTTTTGATAGCTCGTCATAAGTCATCATTTCAATATTACTGGGATGTGCTTGGCTATCATCACGTGTCAGCCAAGTAACATGTAGGTCTCTATCAGCCTGTTGATAACGCTTCTGAATCTCTTCACTGAACGCACTACCCAAAAACCCTGAACCGCCACTGATTAGAATATTCATGCTCTACTCCCTATGTGTATTATTTTTCAGTAAAACGTAACCCGTTATAGTTATCGTCTTCTTTTTTAGCCTTTATATCAAAACGACTTTTACATACTTTTGGTAAAGCAATGCAGCTGGCGATCGCTGAGTTGATTGCACCAAATAATCCTATGGCAATCATAAATGCCAATAGCACGCCAACTTCTATTAATGAGTTTATGCCTAAATACAAAACGATTGCACCCATATAACATGCGGATGTTGCGAACCCAACTAAGAATGTCGTGCGTAGACTCTTATGATCACCGCGCCATATCTGTTGACTAGCAACGATCATACCCGTTAATAAAGCAGGAATAAAACCCAGTAAACCAACATATAGCAATGGCTGATAACCTATTTGAGCAAAATCAGCATCCCTAAATATGAATAACAAGAACAGCTGCGCTACCAGCCCACCAACCAAGCTACCAACCCCTGCAAACAGAACAATCACTTGTAGATAAGGGTACGCACCTAACTCATTATTCGTTTTCATTCTATTTATCCCATTAACAGTCATCGTTAATTTAGTATAAATATGGCGTTGGCAAAGCCCATGAAATTACTGTGGATAATTGATGGATAGTGATTTGTAGAACACTACTACTTATAATCGTTTTATTTTCTTAAGTATTCTCTAGCCGATTTTTATACAAGCCAAGCGTGTCTTCCACGAACTCGTCCATGACCCATTTACCCCAAAAACCAGCGTAAAAATTCATATTAGTACTGATACGATAAGTCACGTTGAAAGTAAGTTTGGTCGTAGTATGATTGACTGGTTCAAGATCATACTGCCCATGCAATAGCTTAAAATGCTCACCGTTAATAGTGACATGATCATCTAGCGTTTTTGGCGGTACTGAGTTTGGATAAAAAACAAATTGCCAGCGCAACTGACGATTGGGAATTTGTGAAATTAAAGGCTCATCAAATTTGATACCACCATGCCATTCACACTTACGCACCCATTGATTATTTTCCCAAATAGTAATTGCTGACTTAGGCGTAGGCACTTGCATAAAAGGTAAGAGTTGGCTCTCTTGATAAAAGCCTGCAGGTTCAATATTGTCAATGTTATTAATAGTCTGCCAAACCTGTTCAGGTGTCGCATTAATCAAGATGGTATCAGTCACTTGATAGGTTTCTGGCATGGGCTCAAGAGGTGCAAACAATACTAACAACGGCAATAGCGCGACACTATATAATGCCTTAGTTTTCCACACCTTTAGACACAGCAGCCTCATACTAAGTCCACCAAGTAACAAAGCCACATAGATGGCTGGTGAGGCCATAACAATACAAATAGTACCTTCCTTGAGTATGGGTACTGAAATAATCAAAATACCCACTATCAACCAAAACGTAAGTAAGAACACTCGACCAACACTAATAGGCTTACGGTAGCTGGCAAGGTATACCATTGTTGCGCCAATAAACACAGGCACACCCACTAAAAACTGCATACTGAGCAAGTTATTTCCGTCTTCCGCAACTTTATAACAAAAGATAAACTCTAATAACATCAGTCCAAGCATAACTGCTATGGGTAATAATTTGCGTACGGTTGAACGTGGGACATAATCTTTCTCGACTGAGTTTTCTACCTGCTCAGCGTCACTTTGTTCTGAAATATGCATCGTTGTAGTCACTTCATCTTCTGGTAAGCACGTCGCAGGTGCAATATCACTGTCCTTGTTGTCGTTATTGTTATCATTATTTAAAGAACACTGATTATCATTTTTATCAAAATCTGAACCCATGACGATATCCTTAGAGACAGTTTTTCAGCTATTTTTCCAGTCGATTAGCTCAAGCGTTCAACATATTCTTCTAACGTAGGCAATGCTGACATACCTGTCCATTCTACTAAGCAAAATGCTTACGAATAGGACATTCACTATCATTACTATTTTGATCTTTATCTTTCAACTTACTCGCATAATGATTTATAAATTCCATCACAGTCGTCATATTTGGTAATACATGTGCCTTAGTCAGATGTGGTGCTGCTGCATCTAAACGCTTGGCAAGCTCAGGTAAATTATTGGATGGCACAGCAGGAAATAGATGATGTTCTACGTGATATAACAAGTTAAAAGTCAGCAAGTTGACCAAAGGATTGCGCTCAGTTCGGGCGATTGTCTCATCACAATCATGATGCACGCCCCACACGGCGATAATGCCGACACTCGCATTGGCCAACATCATCGTCAGTAGATGATATATCAACACTTGCGCCAACATTGCAATAGCAGGAACAGCTACAGGAAGCACAGTCAATACCAGCGCAGTGATAATAACAAGGAAAATCAAGCCAAACTCTAACCAAGCAATACGTTGGTTACGACGGCTGCTAAGAAGCAGTCCTTGGCGATAAATATCCAATCGATACGTTATCCCGCCAAGCAGCGCTTGCCACCATGAACCTTTTGCCAAACGGCCTTCGATATCACTGTCACCCAATGGATTGCGGTGATGTTCCATGTGGGTGGCTCGAATGCTGTGCAAACTGGTCATCAATAGTACGCTAAGCAATAGCAATATCGCGGTGGTCGCGCGCTTACCTGTCCCCAAACTATGGTGATAGCCATCATGCGCTTGGCGAAAAGCAGCAGCGAAAAACAAATAAGAAGCGCCACATGCCATCACATACCAAGACTGGCTGGCGAACCACCAAGACAACAGTAAAAATGGATAAGGCAGAATGAGGTTATAAGCAATTTGAGCCCGCGTTAGTTGGCGCAAATCCTGCCACTCAACTGAAGCCATTGCATGTTTAATGGCTGGCTCTTTATTAGCGTGTGTCTTATTTGCATTCATTTTACACATCCATTTGTCGTTGCTGTTTCTTGCTGCTATTTTTATCGAAACTCGTACCACTTAAACTTGGCTAGCCTTTATGCTTTTTACATAAATTTCTGTCGAAACAGAAATAGTTACTCAAATTTTTTATTTTAGATAACACATATCACTATCAACGTAGAATTTTTTTAATACTCGCGCCCAATTTAAGGACTTTTTTGAGGATGCTTGTGGGTAGCTTGAGCATCTCAGCAGACCAAGTGGTGAGCGTACTAACGAACTCTTGGGTGTCACGGATGCGTGCTTTTACGTCGCTGTTTTCGTGTTCGAATTCAGGACTGTCCATCAGCTCTTGTAAGAATTGCACCGTTGGCTCTAATTCGCGCTTTTGTCGTTCAACCACAATGATGCGTGCCAGCTCCCAAACGTCAGTATTGGTCGTGAAGTGATCACGACGATCACCCAATATGGAGACTTTTTGTACCAAGCCCCAATGCTGCAACTCTTTGATACTGTTTGAGACGTTAGAACGAGCCACGCCAAGTGTTTCGGTAATTTCTTCAGCATTTAGCGGCTTACCAATGATAAATAATAGCGCATGAATCTGTGACATAGTGCGATTGACACCCCACTGCGAGCCCATCTCACCCCAATGTAAGATAAATTTTTCGGTCACAGGATTTAGTTTCATAGTAGCTATTCACTTATTTTTTTGCGATATGGCTTATTTCTTGGTTGTTCTGCTTATTAACTTATCTTGCGCCATTCTTTTATTTCTGTCAATAGTGAAATATAAAAACAATACCTATCATTTGTATGATGACGCTGAACTCATTATATTTAAATGACTGCTACTCTCTAACGAATGATTAAGCCAGTGGTTGCATCGCGAATTTGACTAGGCAAGGTATAGCCCAACGTATCAGCTTGTAAGTAACTGATGTGCTCGCCAAAATAGGCATAAGCATCGTCGAAGGTCATGGCAGGCTGCTGTCCTGATGGATTGCAGCTGGTAGAGACCAACAGTCCAAATGGATTGTGTGCGCTGACCAATTGCTGGCACAACTGACGAATAATAGGATGAGCAATGACCCTTACTGCGACTGTCTGATACTGCCCCGTTATCCAAGAAGGAATAGTAGTAGCCAGTGTCTGAGGAATAGGCAACAACCAAGTATGCGCTTGCTTATATTGCAAACCATCATCGTTATTATGGCCATTATCTATCTGCCAACTCTTTAAAATAGGGTCGCGCTGTTCATCCGTTAAAGACGATAGCAAAGGAGCCAAACGTTCTGCGCTGTCGGTAATGACGATCATCCCTTTGGCTTGCGGACGCTGTTTGATGTCTAAGATACGCTGGACGGCTGCTTCGTCGTAGGCATCACAGCCAATACCCCAAACGCTTTCAGTTGGATATGCGAGCAGTTTCCCATCTTTTAGCCACTGTGCAGCTAGTGTTGGAGAGTCAGTGATAAGCGGAGTAGATTGATTCATGGTATGCACAGTTCAGAATAGTAGAAATGAATCATCAATAATATCATGCACAGCAGAATAACTAAGTGGCAGAAGTTTAAATATCTCTAAAATTGGTCTGCTAGTATCTCTAGGCATACACAAGTATGGATACTTATTCTAAAGGTAGAGATGGCTTATACGCGCAAATAACGCCCGCCTTGGACACTGATAAAGCCCAACAGCTCAAGCTCCATTAGCTGCCCAATCAATTGCGGTGGTGCAAGCGCAGTTGCTACGATAAGCGCGTCTAAATCCTGTCCATGCCAATCAAGCTGCTCATAAACAGGCGTCAAATGCTCAGGTACTACGATAGCGCTAGGAGAAGTTTTGATGTTAGAGGGTGACGAAGTAACATGGCTAGATGCTACTTCACTTCTATCCACACCTATCATTTTTTGGGATGAATTGTCATTCGATTGCGATACGGATACGCTTGTTGTTTTATAAGAACCACGTTCATAGTTCAACTGACCGCTGACATCTTCTAAGACTTGCTGAGGATGATAAATCAAAGTGGCACCTTCACGTATTAAGTGATGACAGCCTTCAGCATTGCTATTGTCAATATGACTTGGAATCGCAAAGACTTGCTTGCCTTGCTCAGAGGTAAGGCGTGCAGTAATGAGTGAGCCGCTTTGGACTGTGGCTTCTGTCACGATAGTCGCCAGCCCAAGTCCAGCGACCAAACGGTTACGACGTGGAAAAGTATGTTTGTGCGGCTGAGTATGAGGCAATAGCTCACTGATAATGCAGCCACCTTGATCGATAATCTGAGCGAACAACTTATCATGATGGTTGGGATAATTGACATCAATGCCCGTACCCATCACCCCAATCGTGCGGCCTTGATAGTCAACATCCGCTTGAGCTAGTGCCCCTAAATGCGCTCGTTTATCCACACCCATGGCTAGCCCACTGGTAATGATATAGCCTGCCTGTGCCAAATATTGAGCGATATCAAAAGTAATTTTCTGTGCATGTGCCGTGGGTTTTCGGCTTCCGACGATAGCGATTTGTGCTTGATGCAGACGCGAATGATTGCCACGATAAAATAGTAATGGCGGTGGATCATAGATTTGTAAGAGTTGGGCGGGATAGTCAGATTCGTCAGCAAATAGTAGACCATAGCGTCTCTCTATAAGTGCTTGCTGAATTTTATCGATATTGGCTTGTGTTTGCTCTGGCTGTTCATGACGTTTGAGATGAGTATGATGAATACCTGCTTGCCGCCATGCTTCTACTTTGGCTTGCCAAGCAAGCTCTGCATTTCCAAAGGAAGTAAGTAGCTTGTGATAAGCAGATAATGACGCATTCACTTCATACCACAGCGCCAGTACGGCGCGCTGATCGTCTGTTAAAGAAGAAGTGACTGCTGTCATAGTCCTTTATCTCTTATAGGTGGATTTGGAATGGTTAGCCTTCCGATAATCCTGTTGCTTCCTTATAGATAAGGAGGTGGTAGTAACTGGTCACCGACATTAAGCGGTAGCTCAGAACTAAGCACATAAGCATAGCTAATATGGTCAAACGTATTGAAGACCATTAACATACCTGTTTGTTCATTTGGCAGGCGTACAGGCGTATCTTCATCTTTGATATCACGTACCAAAGCACCTTTTTGATAGACCGTCAGAACATCACCAGGCTTAGCACCTTCGGTACTACCTAGATTGATAGCTACCACACTGCCCTTCGCGGCTGAACTGATTGAATCCATTACACGTACAATCATACCGCCACGACTGGTACTAGCAGGCGTTGGGTAAAACACAGGTGGAATAGAGTTATTCAATTCAACAAATACGCGGTCACCTTCACGTACTTCTTTGCCATAACTGTCGGTAAGCTGCAAGCTAGTAACACCATTGGTTTCGGTAGATGTGACCAAACCCGTTGCCACTTGCGTGACTTCTAAACCAATAATGTTTTTCGTCGTGGGATCAGTATATAACTCGCCTTCACGATAGATACCGTAGCGCTGACCGACGATAAGCGGCACACCTTTAGCATATATCTTGTCACCAGTTGCAGTGATTAAGTTACCTTTTTTAGAGGCCAATATATAAGGAGTCGTATTAAAATCTTGTGGATTGACAATAACTGTCTTATCTAGCCAATGTTGAATAGCAGACTGAGGAATAGAAGGAATACTGTTAGCAGTTGAGGTAACAGTTACTCTATTAGCAACCACATTGCCCGTAAGTTGCTTTTCAACACCAGCACAACCTTCACCTGTATCCACACCAATGAGCGTCTGACCTTTAATCACACATAAGATAAGAATGTCATTAGGATAGATAAGATTGGGGTTTTTGATTTGCTTATTGGTCGCCCAAATCTCTTTCCAGCGCCATGGACTATCCAGATAGCGCCCTGAGATATCCCACAACGTATCACCTTTTTTGACAGTGTAACGATTGGGTGCATCTGCTTTAAGAGTGGGTGGTGGATTGTTAGCATGGGCAGTGCTCATCAGCATCGCACTGCTAAATGTCGTCAGTAACAGTGCTTTTGCTATCTTGTTTAAGCTCATCTTCATTGTTATATCCACAATATGTACCGCTATTATCGCCATTAAAATCGCACTTAAGTCTATTTTTCTAGAAGCTCTTTGTTCGATACTTAAGCAAATAAGCCAGCATCAAAATCCAAAAAAACTATAGACTTAAAGTTGCATTTATTGTGACGCCTAGAGGGCAGCTGTTCAGTGTAGTTGACTGGTTTTATTCCTAAAAAAGCGCCTAGCACAATGATGACTCGCCGACGCTGTTCCTAATATTACAATTATATCTACCATAACACAATCATAAACACTTTATTACAATAGTGTAACCTTTATGTGAATACTTTCTTTAAATTTTCTGTCAAATATGAACTCACCATTAGCAGTGGTTTATGCAGGGTTTGGGGTGACATGCTGGCGAATTTGCTCAGCGACCAATTCAGCATTGTTATCAAGCACGACCACATGCTGCGGCAAACTCTCCAATCCTTCGGTATGAGTTGGGCGAGCGATATCTATCTGGCCGATAGCTTCAACGATGGTATCCGCAAACTTAACAGGTAATGCTGTTTCTGCACAAACAATAATTTCACCATCCAACTGCAACTCTTTAGCGACCTTGATACCGTCAGCAGTGTGTGGATCAACCAGTTCGCCGTGTTGCTCATACAGTGCTTTGATGGTCTGCAAGCGGTCGCTGTGGGTAGATTTGCCAGCAGCGAAACCATAGCGAGTATTAACCGCTTCCATTAGCTCAGATAGATCGAAACCTTGACCAGACTTCACCCCTTCAAATAACTCATGGACGCGTGCACTGTCTTTCTCTAATAATAGATAAACAAAACGCTCAAAGTTAGAGGCTTTTGAGATATCCATCGATGGGCTTGAGGTGATATAGGTTTTTTCAGTCGGACGCGGCTGATAAGCGCCTTGGTTAAAGAAGTCATTCAACACGTCATTTTCATTGGTTGCGACAATTAAGCGGTCAATAGGCAGACCCATTTCACGCGCGATGTGACCAGCACAGATATTACCGAAGTTACCTGATGGTACGCTAAAGCTGATTTTTTCATCGTTGCTCGTTGTGACTGCAAAGTAAGCTTTAAAGTAATAAACAATCTGCGCTAGAATACGACCCCAGTTGATAGAATTTACCGTGCCTAGGTTATAAGCCGCTTTAAACTCAGCATCTTGCTGAAGTGCTTTAACGATGTCCTGACAATCATCAAACATACCATCGATAGCGATATTGTGAATATTAGCATCCGTCAAACTATACATCTGCGCACGCTGGAACTCACTCATTTTGCCATGTGGTGACAGCATAAACACTTCGACATTTTCTTTGCCGCGCAGCGCATACTCTGCTGCACTACCCGTGTCACCACTGGTCGCACCAATGATAGTAATACGCGCGTCTTTTTTCTTAAGCACATATTCAAAAGCATTGCCCAAAAACTGCATGGCAACATCTTTAAATGCCAATGTCGGACCGTTTGATAATCCTAGAATATATAAGTTATCTTCAAGCTTGCGGACAGGAACAATCTCGTCAGAGCCAAACACCTCATTGGTATAAGTGCGTTCAATGAGATCTTGCAAATCAGCCACAGGAATATCTGTCGCAAAACGCTGCATAATCGCCATCGCAAGCTTTGGATAACTGAGCGTACGCCATTCATCAAGGATTGCACTATCGATATTCGGATAATGCTCAGGCAACATCAAACCACCATCTGGGGCAAGACCCATCAAAAGCACATCACTAAAATCCATTGGCGCTGTCTGACCACGGGTACTGATATATTTCATTAGATTGTCCTGTCAAAGAGTCATATAACATGTAAGTAAAAATGGAAAAAGGTTAGCATATTTTTGAGCCAAAACGGTCAAAAGTAAAAGGCACTGACAGATTAAAACCAATTGTCTACGATTTTCTCCCAATCTTCTTTCAAAGGTTTTGCAGGGAAAGGTATCTTTATCATCTTACCTCGATCTTGAAACTCTTTAACGACTTCTGCGTTAAGTTGACCAAATACCTGCATAAAGTTGGTTTTTTCAAACGTCACTTTAGGCACATCAGCAAACCATTCAACTATTCCTGGATCTTGTTTTTCTAAATCATCTAACAAAGCCCCGAACCTTTCCCAGTAAACATAATTCTCATCTGAGGACTGTTCAGTAACGACTACAGAACAATCCAAATCTAAATCATCAGGGCAAGCCAATATAGGCACGTATGTTGTAGGCGCATTACTTGGTAGTCCTAAATATTGCCACACTAACTCTGTATCTGAGCAATCGTACAATTCTAGGCTGATCGTTAAGTCCCTAGCACTAAAATCATTTAAGATATTTGGAGAGCTATCGGTAAACTGGGCTATCCATTCATTAATAACCATACCATCAATGGCAAAAACTGAATAAAATATTTCAGGACGCCACTTGTTTTGCACTCTGACAACAGACAGCTGATTCATATCCATACCTACTTTTTACAAAGCAGCGCATAATAGAAACCATCGCCACTCGCGCTATCAATCGGTAAGCACTGACGACCGATTGCTTGTTCGATGCCCCAGCTGCAATCGTCGGTAAACTCAATCGCTACTGCATCGTTATGATGAGTGATAAAGTCCTGCATTTGCTCGACATTCTCTTGCTTTAAGATAGAGCACGTCACATACAGCAGATAACCACCTGCTTTGAGTTGTGGCCATAGATTATGCAAGATATCTGCTTGCAACAGTGCCGTCTGTTCGATGTCTTCTTCGGTACGCAGGATACTGATATCAGGATGACGGCGAATTACGCCAGTCGCGGTACAAGGAGAATCTAATAATATCGCATCAAATACGGGTTCATTTGTCGCCGCTTTTTTATTCTTGCCATGCTGCCATCTAGTTGCATCTGCACAGACGATATTAAGTGCAACACTTTTGTCTGCTTGCTGCAAATCATGCTGACTCAGATTTAGGCGCTGTAAATTCTCACGAATACGCTCGATACGTGGTGCTTCATTATCGATAGCTGTTACCTTGATATTAGTAATCGCAGGCGACGTTTCAGCATTATCTTGTTTCACGTGAAACAACGATGATTCGTCATTAGCGCTTATGAGCTCTAACCAGTGAGCCAATTTACCACCAGGTGCCGCACAAGCATCTAGAATATGTATCTCATTATTGTTACTTTCATCACTGTCGCTGTCAGTATTCGCACTTTCAGCGCTAAGCTTAGCCATCAATGCTTGATTAATAATCGGTGCAGCGAGCTGGGCATGCATGTCTTGGACACTAGCTGTTCCTAAAGCGAAATCAGGCAAAGCGTTAACAGCAGTGCTTTGATGTAGTCTAAGACCTTTGGTTGATAGCGTGGTAGAAGTAGCTGACTCTGACGAGCTCGCTACCTTAAAACCAGTCGTTAGCTCAACGATATCTGCATCAATCTCTGCCCCATCCAATGCATGCTGATAATCTTCTACTGAAGTAACTGCCGAATTCACTCGTAAAAACATCGGTGCTGACTGACGCAAACCTTGTGTCAGTTCATCATACTGCTCGCTCCAGTCTTGCTTAAGCTGATAAGCGAGCCAATTCGGTAGGCTATGCTTTTTATCGCATTTCTTACGGAATTTACTTGGATTCTTCGCGACTTTACGCAAAATAGCATTTACCAAACCAGTTGAATGGGCAAATTCAATTTCTTTGGCAGCTTCAACGGTTTCATGAATTGCAGCATGGTCAGCCACTTCTAAATAGAGCAACTGTACTAAGCCTACTTGAATGGTCGTACGAACCTCAACTTCATCAATAGGGTTGTCTGCGAGCGTATCCAGCAAACGTGCCAGCGCATGCCACTGGCGCAATGTTGTGAGCAATAATGCATGGGCAAAGCCTTTGTCACCATCATGCAGACTATTCAATAATGGATCAAGGACGCTTGAGAGCGACTGACCGTTTTGAATAGCCAGTAAGGTGCGAATCACACGCACGCGTACGCTACCATTCATAATAAGGTTGCTTGATGGTTTGAGCTTATTGTTTCTAGGCGCAGTAATGTTTTGTCTCATTAAATTTCATTTCCTTGACGTATCATCGATAGCGTCTTGTGCAGATAGGGTTAACTATCATTAAGTTAGGTTCAGTTATTTTGATTCTGTCGTAAATTGGTCGCCGTCATTTAACTGGTTGCCGTGGCAAACTTGTTCAGCAGTCATTGGCTTACCACCCGCAAACTGTAAATGAGCAATAGCTAAAGTAGTGGCCGACGACTCGGTATCGGTATCGTTATCCTTACCACAAGCGACTAAAATCGCTTTGCGCCCAACACTGATAACCGTTCCAGCGGGCTCATTGGTTTGCTGAGATGCATTCACAGGCAAGCTGGCCAACACTTTGACACGTTGCCCTGCAAGAAAAGTATAAGCGCCCGGCCAAGGAGTCAGCCCTCGGATTTGGCGTTCAATAATGGCAGCAGACTGCGACCAGTTAACTTCGCCTTCCGTTTTGACCAGCTTTTCAGCATAGTTGGCTTGACTATCATCTTGAGCGATAGCTTGCGCTTGATAGGTAGATAAGTCTTTTAGCACCGTACTAATGGCTGTCGCACCAAGCGTAGCCATTTTATCGTGTAGACTGGCAGCAGTATCATCCGCCTCTATACTTGCACTGATTTTGTAGATCATATCGCCTGTATCTAGTCCTTTGTCCATCTGCATAATAGTAATACCCGTCTCATCATCTCCTGCCAAGAGTGCGCGATGGATAGGTGCAGCACCACGCCAGCGTGGCAACAGTGAGGCATGGATATTTAAGCAACCATGAGTGGGCATCTCTAATACACCGATAGGTAAAATCAATCCGTAAGCGGCGACAATCATGACATTGGGCTGGTAAGTGCGCAGAGTTTGCCTAGCGTCCAATCCTTCGGTACTAGATTTTTTAAAGGTGAGTGGTTGCTCTACAGGGATATCGTTTGCGAGTGCGACGTCTTTTACCGCAGAAGCCGCCAACTTTTGGCCGCGACCTGCCTTACGATCAGGCTGTGTATACACCGCGACAATCTCTATATTTAGTACGTCTTGCTGACTGATTAGTGACTCAAGACTAATAGCTGCAAACTCAGGAGTTCCAGCAAATACTACCCTCAATCGGCCAGTAGATAGAGGATTAGGGGAAATAGATGGCGTAGATAGGTCTGAGGTAGAAGCAATTATAGTCATAATCATGCATTATATAAGGTTAAGTTGCTCATTATAGGTGAGTTTACAACGTTGTGCCATGATTGTAACCGTAGCAATGGGGCGTTACTAATGCCGCTGTTTATCTTTATAATAGTTAAAGAACTTAAAACCATAAGGAATTAAGCAAACCAACTACTGATTTAAACTTATGATTCACTCACTATGTTTTTTCGTGTCGATATAGGACCACGTTTTCATGCAACAATTTCAGTCCTTAAAACGCCTACTCATATTTTATGCACTGACGTTGCTAGTGATGCTAGTGCTGTATTACTTCTCGCTCTTTCACGAGATAAAAACAAACAGTGAACAACAAAGTATCGATACTTTTTACTCATTACAACATGAAATCACTGAGCATACGGGCCCACTAAACCCTGAAATTGACAGATTTTTGAAGCAGCTTACTTTTG
Source organism: Psychrobacter sp. TPE 89C (assembly GCF_055522395.1). Lineage (NCBI taxonomy): Bacteria > Pseudomonadati > Pseudomonadota > Gammaproteobacteria > Moraxellales > Moraxellaceae > Psychrobacter > Psychrobacter sp. TPE 89C. The sequence continues at coordinate 9,402 of NZ_JBVFXW010000029.1, read as the reverse complement.
AAGGTACCAGCTATCAGTTGGTGTTTATGATGCCATCTGGTCAGACTTACATTCACCGCTATACCCGTCCAAATGAGCGTGCCTTCCCTACCGTCAGCTTTCCTACTATTACATCATCACCTCCTGATAATAGTAGTCATAGTGCCTATAAGCTGAACAGCCGTAACTTGACAGGTACCATCAAGCTTAAAAGTGGGCATCAAATTTATATTATATTGCGCCATAGACCATTTATTATTGACTGGATATCTTACCGCTATTGGTTACCGCTAATGACAGCGATTATACTTTTTATCATCGCTTTGCTTTACATGCTCAATCGTCGCATCAACTGGGAACAGCTATTAAGTTATACCGACAACCTAAACAGTCATAAGCAAGAGGTTTATAGCACACCACCTTTTTTATATAAAAAATCCACGCCTGAATTTCTGCGTTTGGGGCATACTCTGAGCCGTGTCAGCTACCAACTACACAGCAACTATCGCCGTATAAAAACCCTCACACATCGTCTTGAACGTTTGGTAAACCAAGCACCATTGCCGATGATCATGATTATGCGTCACGGTCAGATTAGTTTTTGTAATCAACGTTTTGACCAAGTATTTATTTGCCCTGATGAAAGTGAAAAAACCTATGAGCTAACGGACTTCGTCGCAGGTAAAGATGAGTCTACTCAACTACTATTACAATCATTATCTAATTTACGTGTCACTCGTACGTTGATTGTTTATGGATTAAAGGATGAACAAGCCTACCAATTAAATATTACGCCATGGTTTGGTGAACACGGACAAGTTCACGGCTTTACAGTGATTTTTAACAACATCAATGAAATCGTTAAGCAAAACGAGCAGTTGCAGCAACAAAACGAACAGCTGCAACATAAACTTGATGAATTCTATAAGCTTCGTCTTGTTATCGGTCATAAGCTACGTATACCGATAGAGGCAATGATCGACACTCTTGAGCCAATCGATCCTAACAATTTGGATGCTAGGCAGAATAAGACATTAGACACTCTGATAAGAACCAGCCAAGACATGCTAACCGTCCTCAATGATACGCTTCATATTGGTAATATTGAAGTTAGGAAAAGTCGACTGAGCATTGAACGTGTTGATATTTATAAACTGAGTAAAGAAATTAATAGTCTAGTCGTCAATGATATAAGGCAGCAAGGGTTGGAATTGATTTATTTCTTTGCCCCAGACTGCCCGCGTTACATTGATACTGATGAAGTTCGTCTACGCCATATCCTATTAGATTTGTTGAAAAATGCCATAAAATTTACAACTTCAGGCTATGTCGCACTCACTATAGATCACGTTACAGAAGAGCAAATCAAACACATAAATAGTGACCGTGTACTTGCTACCCATAGTGCTATGGCACCTACTCACGCTTCCCACTGGGTTCATTTCAGCATAAAAGATACAGGGATAGGCATCGATACTGATAAAAAAAATCAGCTCATCACTGTTTTTAATCAAAAAGACAATCAAAATAATAGCGAATCAAGTCAAGATACTGGGCCAGCAGGTGCAGGGTTAAATAATGCCAATAGCTTTGCACAATTATTGGGCGGTTTCATCCAGTTGCAGAGCACGATAGGTAAGGAGAGTATATTTAATCTGTACCTCCCTTGTCGCCGCCCTAACTATCAATCGGTTTATCATCATAGTCCGCATTTGAGTGGCGTCCATCTTATTGCTGTCATCGATCAACCGCTGGTTGCTGAAAATTTACAGCGCTTGTGCACGCACTTAGCTATATCAATGACTATTTACAGCACTTTAGATTTGGCTACCTTAAGACAGCTAACAGATACATTGGTACAGAACAAGCAGATGCTCACGCCTATACTACTACTGGATTATGAGTACTATAAAACCATTACATTAACTAACGACGACAATGCTCAAAAGATAGAAGTAGATATATTAGAGAAGCAAATAGAGCCAAAAGATAAAACACTCAGTAATGACGATATGATTCACGCTTTAAATGACTTACTAGCGACACCTTCGTTACCAAAGATATTGTTTAGTATGAAGCCCGAACGTCATATTCCGTCTGTATTATTAGATAAATATGATGGCTTTTTAACCAAACCATTAGATGCTAATTTACTGATTTCTGAATTGCTGCGCTTAACGGTATCCGCTAGGCAGAAGCTTGCGGCATCTGTAGGCTCCGAAGGCCGTAGTTGTCAGCAGTTGATAGATATAGATGAACCAACAGACGAAACCCTATCGCCACTTATTTTGGTAGCAGAAGACAGTCCAACCAATCAAAAAATAACCTGCAAGATACTAAGCAAACTTGGTTATCGTAGTGTTGTCGCAGAAGATGGTCAGCAAGCATTACACAAACTGAAAGAACAGCGTCAGGATATTTCCCTGATCTTGATGGATTGTAGAATGCCTGTCATGGATGGGTTGCAGGCTACTCGGGCTATCCGTGCGCAAGATGACGATATTCCTATCGTGGCGCTGACAGCAAACAATGCACAAGAAGATCGTGATGCATGTATGCATGTAGGAATGGATGATTTTTTATCTAAACCGATTAACAAGAAAGAATTGGAAGCCGTATTAGGCCGCTTAATAGAAGTATAAAAAGCACCCTAATCGCAACTGAGTAGTATGATTATTAGACAGCGACTCAGTTGCTCAATCAGCTATTTTATATAATTAGCGATTACTTCATAAAGCCATTATCTGCTAAGAAAGCTTCTGTAATCTGACTTTGTGGATTTGGCGCATTCATACTGCTAGCTTGCGACTTGTTTAATAGACGCTCCAAATAACGTGCAACAATATCCACTTCGACATTAACTTTGTTTCCAACCAGCCAATGTTTAGCGATATTGGTCACTTGTGCTGTATGTGGAATAATATTTAAAGAAACAATGTTGTCACGTACAAGGTTGGTTGTTAGGCTAATGCCATCAATCGTAATAGAGCCTTTCGTCGCTGTATAATGTGCCAGCTCTTGTGGTATTTCGATTTCAATATAGATAGAGCGTGCATCTTGCTGGAGCTTGCTTACTACCCCAACACCATCTACGTGACCAGCCACAATGTGGCCACCAAAACGTGTTGTTGGTAGCATGGCTTTCTCTAGATTGACAACATGTCCTGGTTTTAATATCTCTAACGCTGTACGAGCGATTGTCTCACGTGAAACATCGACAGAATAATGATTGCTACCGAACTCTACTACTGTCAAACAAATACCATTTGAGGCAATAGAATCTCCCAGTTTTACATCACTGAAATCTAAATCATTAGATTCTATTGTCAAACGTATATCACCGCCCGTAGGCTGCATGGATTTAACTTTTCCCACACTCTCTATAATTCCAGTAAACATATTGGCCTCATCTCTTTGTGACATTGCCATTATCGACAATATATTTTAATTCATTCATATTTTAGCGGTATTTATCCACACTAGGTTTTTAGTGAAACCTAAGCTAATTCTATGCTCATTATGGGATAACTTGTGGATAAGTAATGATAAATCAACCCTTAGCAAGCCAAAACCCCTCGATAATATCAAGTTATCCACAGGAAAGTAAAAATTGAGACTAGGATTAAAAAGTTAGGACTTACATCTAAGTTATTGATTTCAATATAATTATAACCATTATCACACAGAGAGAGAATAACAAGTTCCATGTGAAACGAAGTTATACACAGTTTCATGTGAAACCTGAGCTATATAGCATTACTTATCCACATTTAGCCCACATTAAATACAAATGATGGATAAACCCTTTATACTCAATGGCTTATAGAGGTAACAGCGTTAACTTAAGATCAGAGCCTACCCGTTCATGACTACTAATACTAAAACGTAACTGCTCAGCCAAAGATAGCGGACTAAACTCAACCATAGGTTTGGCCTGTGCGCCCAATAAACAAGGTGCTTGATAGACAATCAACTCATCCACCAATTGTTGGCTTAAAAAGCTGCCAGCGACGCTAGCACCAGCCTCTACCAGTACGTCATAACACTGATATTCACTAACTAAGGTTTTTAATAACGTAGGTAGATCATCTGTACGCCAATATAGCGTACTTGGAAGACGACATAACTGATGACTGGACTCTGGCTTATGCGCTAGCCGTTGACGTCTATCTAGTACTACTACGAGAGGTGGCGGCACTTGCTCAGGTGAAACACCCAATTTTCCAGAACGTACATTGAGCTGTGGATCGTCTGCGATAACCGTTTCACTACCCGTAATAATTGCGCCACTTTGGGCACGTAGCTTTTGCACGTCTTCACGGGCAGATGCTGATGTAATCCATTTTGACTCACCGGATGCCATCGCGGTACGACCGTCCAGACTGGTGGCAATCTTAAGACGTACATAAGGCATCTGAGTACGCATCGCCTTTAAAAACCCGCGGTTTAAGGCTTCTGCTTGCTCTGTCAATACACCAACGACAACCTCAATACCAGCCTGCTCTAACAACACGACACCGCGTCCAGCGACCTGTGGATTAGGGTCAAGACCCGCAATCACAACACGCTTTATACCCGCATTGATGAGGCCTAATGCACAAGGTGGTGTACGCCCTGTATGGCTACAAGGCTCTAAGGTCACATAAGCAGTTGCCCCTACGGCTTTCATACCTGCTTCTTTGAGCGCAAATACTTCTGCGTGAGGCTCACCTGCTTTGGGATGAAACCCTTGACCAACTACTTCTGTTACTTGGACAATAACACAACCCACTGCAGGATTGGGCCTTGTGGTATACAGACCTTGCTTTGCCTGTTCAATAGCAAGCATCATAAAGTAGCGATCTTGTGCATCTTGAGCATGGTTCTGAATAGACATAGCGGTAAACTTAATCAATGATTGAGGGTTCTATATAAAAGAACACAGACTTGAGATCTGACCAATAATTGGGGGTAACTAATCAGTTTCGTTCGATTGTTTTTCATTTGGGCGGATATTCGCAATTTCTTGATGAAAAGCATCAATGTCTTGGAAGTCTCGATAGACACTAGCAAAGCGCACATAAGCGACATCATCTAGCGTTTTGAGCTCACTCATGATGATTTCACCTAAGACTTTACTACTAATCTCACGCTCACCCATTTGTCTAACACGCTTCTCAATTCGGCTAATCATCGCCTCTTGCTCATCAATTGTGATGGGACGCTTTTGTAGAGGCAATAAGATAGAACGACGTAATTTTTCATTATCATAAGGCTCAATCTTACCACTTGATTTGATAATTCTTGGCATCACGACTTCGACCATCTCAAAGGTGGTAAACCGCTCTTGGCAGCTATTGCATGAGCGGCGGCGGCGAACTTGCGCACCTTCCGCAGCAAGACGCGAGTCAATAACCTTAGTCTCTGACGCATTACAATACGGACAGTGCATCACATTTTCCTTGTTTTAACATTGAGAGTCAGAGTCTTTATTTATGAGACCCATGTTAGATGGGTACATCATAGTAATACTCTATTATTTACCAATACAAAAGCTACCAAAAATCTTACCCAGCAGATCGTCAGCGCTAAATTCACCCGTAATTTCGCCCAGACTGCGCTGTGCTTGACGTAAGCTTTCAGCTACTAACTCTCCTGCTTGAAAGACTGTTAACTGTTCGTGTGCTTCGACCAGATAATCAGCCGTCCGCCTAAGGGCATCTAGATGTCTTGTACGAGCAATGAGACTGTTTTCTGGTGGATGAAAACCCACTTTAGCACACAATGTTTCGACTAAATTATCGATGCCAATGCCTGTTTCACATGAAACATTCACTTGTTCATAGCCACGATTTTCTATTTCAGCTTGCGAAGTGGAAATAGCGCGCTCGCGCTTACTGTCGTTTAATAAGTCGCTTTTATTAGCAATGATTAATAAGCGTTTGGCCTCTGGCAACTCGCCAAATAATTGCTCTGCAAGCTGTAGCGGTGTGCTTTCTTCCTCAAGATCACGGGTGACATCATAAACCATAAGTAACATATCAGCCTGAGTAATGGCCGTACGTGCACGCTCAATACCAATACGCTCTACCGTGTCTTCTGTGTCACGTAGACCTGCCGTATCAGTCAAATGAAGTGTGAGCCCATTGAGAACCACTGTCTCTTGCAGCGTATCACGAGTAGTCCCTGCTACGTCAGTAACGATAGCCCTCTCCTGACCCGCTAGACGATTGAGCAGGCTTGATTTCCCTGCATTTGGTCTACCTGCTAGTACCACATGAATACCATCACGTAGCAGCTGGCCTTGTTTTGCCGTTGCCAATACTTGTTGTATTTTTTCTTGTGTTTGCTCAAGCTTATTTTGTATCACACCATCAGATAAAAAGTCGACGTCCTCTTCATCAGGAAAATCAATAGCCGCTTCAACATGCAAGCGCAGATGAATAAGTTGCTCTAATAGTTGATTGATTTTTTGTGAAAACTCACCGCTGAGAGAACGAATAGCACTGCTGGCTGCCGCCGCACTGGTCGCATCGATCGCATCAGCGATAGCCTCTGCTTGAACCAAATCCAATTTGTCATTATCAAAAGCTCTATAAGAGAACTCCCCTGCACTGGCTTGTTTTGCACCCAACTCAAACACACGGGCTAGCAATTGGTTTTGCAAAATCATGCCACCATGCCCTTGCAGCTCAATCACATCTTCACCGGTGAATGAATGTGGACCTTTGAAGTACAGCACCAAACCTTCATCAATCACTGTGCCGTCAGCCTGATAAAATCGGCAAAAACTGGCCATACGTGGCGTAAAGGCAGACTTACCTGTTAAGGCACAGGCCATATCATACGCACGCGCACCTGACAAACGTATAACGCCGACACCACCACGCCCAAGCGGTGTTGCAATGGCTGCAATCGTAGCCAATCCAGCCGAGCTAGGTTTATCAGATGAGTGATGCGAGGTTGACGCGTTTTCTAGGGAATCCACAATGACTCTCAATAACTAAAAACCCCATTATAGACGCCTCAGCACAGACTGACAAAGCAAACTTTACATAGTGATACTTTAAGCATGTGGCACGTTTCTTTTATTTTTTATTGAGAATAAGTTAAAGGCGATAGATATGTGCCACGCATAAAAAAACCACCGCCGTAGCGATGGTTTTCTATCAATTCATAAGCTAGAGCTAGTTAGTCCAGTACTTTCACAGTACGGCGCTTTTGCTCTTCTTCAACTTTTTTATTGACGATATATTGCTGAGTCATACTAAACAAGTTGTTCACAGTCCAGTATAGAACCAGACCCGCTGGGAAGAACAGCATGAATGCAGTAAAGATAATCGGTAAGAACTTCATAACCTTTGCTTGCATTGGATCGGCTGGTTGCGGATTAAGCTGTTGCTGGATAAACATGGATGCGCCCATTAATAGCGGCAAAATAAACCATGGATCCATCGATGATAGATCCTGAATCCATAAGATCCAAGGAGCGTGGCGCAGCTCAACACTTTCGACCAGTACCCAATATAACGCCAAGAAGATCGGCATTTGCATCAGAATAGGCAAACAACCCGCCATTGGATTGACTTTCTCTTCTTTATAAATTGCCATCATCTCTTGCGACATCTTCATACGATCATCGCCATGCTCTTCTTTGAGCGCTTTGAGTTTCGGTCCGATAGCTCGCATTTTTGCCATTGAGTAGTAGCTCTTGTTAGAGAACCACATCAAGGCAATTTTAACTAAAACAGTCAATAGAATAATTGACCAACCCCAGTTACCAATGATTTTGTGAATACCATCCAAGATAGCAAACAAGATCTTAGATATTGGCCATAACAGACCATAATCGACCGTTTTGTTGAGGCCTACCGAAACTTCTTTGAGTTCAGACTGTACTTTTGGACCAGCATATAACGTGGCATTCAACGTCAACTGCTTGTTTGGTGCTACATTAATAGGCTGACTATTAAAACCAATAAAGTAATCATCACCCGTTTCGCGGCTGAAGAAATTACCGGTAAAGTTTTCAGGCGTCCATGCAGATACAAAGTAATGCTGCACGATACCAACCCAACCCTTATCACTGGTAGTCGTCAACTCGCCATCACTAAAGTCACCAAATTTCAGCTTATTATAAGGATCGTCAGGAGTACCCCAAGCGCCGCCCAAATAAGTAGCCATGCTCAATGCGCCTTTGTCAGACGTACCAGGGTCTTTACTGTCATCACGCTTTAACTGCGCAAACATCTGACCTTGCCAAGCATTGGTAGAGGTGTTTTGAATTTGATAGCTAATATCAATCGGATACTTACTTTCAGTAAAGGTGAAGGTCTTGGTAATTGTCACGCCATCTTTTTTGTAAGTTAGCGGTACAGACAGTGTTTGCTGCCCTTCTTCCATTACATAATTATTGGCAGTATGACTGTAATTGGCACGACCTTCTGCCGTATCAATACCATCTTGACCAATTAAACCAGACTGAGCCACGTATACACGATTGCTATTATTTTCTAGCAATACGAAAGGCTTATCGCTATCGAGCTTCGCGTTATATTGCTTAAGAGCAGCATAAACAATATCGCCGCCTTCTGGATTGATTTTTATATCATAGCGATCGGTCGTAACCGTGATTAGACCTGTGTCTTTAGCAGGAGTAGGGGTCGCAGTCACTGTGTCGCTATCGACAGGTTGTGTCTGTGCCGGAATATCACCTGCTGCACCGGTCGAAGATGGAATGTCAGCACCCACTGAAGTGGTCGTTTCTGGCAGCACATCTACCGCTGGTGCATCGGCATAATCATCTCGCCATGCCAAAATCAGCAGATAAGCGGTGATTAGCATCGCAATGATGATCATCACCCGAAATATCTTTTGCATAAACCTTTCCTAGATTAAAAAATTAGGGAATGAAAAATTAGGGCATGTGTCATGACTGTACAGCACGGCTGTCCTGATGTTTAACAACAGTATTGCGAGTCATTTACATAAAATGTGCATTATTTTACTAAAAATCAGCCTTAAATGATACCAAGAGTGTGGATAACTTGTGGGTAACTTCTTGGTCTTTATATCAAAGCCAATCGATATTCACTTCGATCCTAACGTCATTAAATGATTAAGGCGTGAAACATAGCTTTTGCTATCTCGATAAACACCCAATCCTTGAACGTTTATATGTGGTAAGTAAGCAAAAGATACGTAACTATATTGGTAAGAAGCTAAAGGTAGTGGCACGAAATCAATTCCATGCCCACCTAGAGGGTGACATCTGCCAATACGTTTTAACAGTAGCCAGCTGCCAGATCGGACACCGTGCCACATCAAAGCCTGTTTACCGTAATTTGAACAAGTTGGATAATATCTACAACGAGCAGGTATCATTGGGCTAATTATTTTTTGATAAAAATTAATTATATTTAATAAAAATTTATAAAAAATAAA
>NZ_JBVFXW010000028.1:0-45300 GCF_055522395.1 Psychrobacter sp. TPE 89C | reverse complement strand
TTACCGTGGTCAACGTGTCCGATGGTACCAACGTTGACATGCGGTTTTAGACGTTCAAACTTGGCCTTTGCCATGGGTATTTCCTCTTTTTTTGGGATCAAATGCTTGGCTCGTATAAATACGACAACTAAGGCAATCTTGACCTCATTAAGATAATTGTTAAAAAATCACACATACTAATGTGCAGATATTATAAGAAAATAACAGCCAATAACAAGTCTTTTAACAAGTTATTGGCGTATTTTTCGATGACAATATAATGATATTAGCTATATTGCCGTCTTTAATAAATTTTTACTTACTCGTCATCATCTTTATTGTTGAACTTAGAGATGATTTCAGCAGCAACTGATTTTGGAATCTCAGCGTACTTTTGGAATTCCATTGAATAAGTAGCACGGCCTTGTGACATTGAGCGCATTTGTGTGGCATAACCAAACATTTCCGCTAATGGTACTTCAGCACGAATCTGTTTAGTACCGCCAGGTAAGTCTTCCATACCCTGTACTAAACCACGACGACGGCTAAGATCGCCCATGATGTCACCCATGTAATCTTCAGGCGTTTCAACTTCTACTTTCATTACTGGCTCAAGTAGTGCTGGGTCAGCTGCCATGAAACCTTTTCTAAAGGCCATAGAACCAGCCATCTTGAATGACAATTCATCAGAATCGACATCATGATAAGAACCATCATACAAGGTCGCTTTTACGCCAACTACTGGGTAACCAGCAAGTACGCCATTTTTCATGCGCTCTTGGATACCTTTATCAACGGCACCATGGAATTCTTTTGGTACAGTACCACCAACAACTTCTTCAGCGAATTCATACTCAGTATCGCCAGCTGGATCAAGTGGCTCAAGACGTAACCAAACATGACCGAACTTACCACGACCACCTGTTTGACGTACGAATTTGCCTTCTTGTTCAACAGTGTTACGAATCGTTTCACGATAAGCAACCTGTGGTGCACCGATGTTAGCTTCAACGTTGAATTCACGCTTCATACGGTCAACAAGAATTTCTAAATGCAGCTCACCCATACCACTAATGATTGTCTGACCAGATTCTTCATCAGTGTGTACACGGAACGATGGATCTTCTTTAGCCAAACGACCTAAAGCAATTGACATTCTTTCTTGGTCAGCTTTAGTCTTAGGTTCAACCGCTAGGCTGATAACTGGATCTGGGAATTCCATGCGCTCAAGCGTGATAACATTTTGCTCATCACATAGCGTATCACCAGTAGTTACGTCTTTCATACCAACCAATGCAGCGATATCACCAGTACGAATTTCTTGTAACTCTTCTTGAGAGTTAGCCATCATCTGTACGATACGGCCAACGCGCTCACGCTTCATCTTAACTGGGTTATATACACTGCTGCCCTGAGTCAAAACACCTGAATAAACACGAACGAAGGTTAAGTTACCAACGAATTTGTCATTCATGATTTTGAATGCTAAAGCTGAGAACGGTACATCATCAGATGCTTCACGGAAGCCTTCTGATTCATCTTTGTCATCAAGGATACCGCGGATAGCAGGTACATCCATTGGTGCTGGAAGATACTGAATAACCGCATCCAACATCTTCTGTACACCTTTGTTCTTAAAGGCAGTACCACAAAGCAATGGGATGATTTGGTTGTCAATAGTCAAATCACGGATAGCGCTGTTAATTTGATCTATAGTCAATTCACCGTTTTCTAGATACTCATTCATGAGCTCTTCGTTTGCTTCAGCAGCACTTTCTACTAGATACTCGCGATATTCTGCGGCTTTGTCTTGTAGTTCAGTTGGAATATCGCGCTCGTCGTATTCCATGCCTTGAGACGCTTCGTCCCAATAGATAGCTTTCATGGTTACTAGATCGATAACACCTTCAAAATCTTCTTCTTTACCAATTGGGATAACCAATGGTACTGGTTTGCCGCCAAGACGAGTTTTGATCTGTTCGATAACACGATAGAAATCAGCACCAACGCGATCCATTTTGTTTACGAATGCAAGGCGTGGAACTTTATATTTGTTAGCTTGACGCCAAACAGTCTCAGACTGTGGCTGAACGCCGCCTACTGCACAGTAAACCATGCAAGCGCCATCAAGTACACGCATAGAACGTTCAACTTCGATCGTGAAGTCAACGTGACCTGGGGTGTCAATGATATTGATACGATGTTCATCAAACTGTTTTGCCATACCTGACCAAAAGCAAGTAGTTGCCGCTGAGGTGATAGTAATACCACGCTCTTGTTCTTGCTCCATCCAGTCCATGGTGGCTGCGCCATCATGTACTTCGCCAATTTTGTGGCTAACACCGGTATAGAATAAAACACGTTCGGTAGTGGTTGTCTTACCAGCATCGATGTGCGCTGAGATACCAATATTGCGATAGCGTTTTAGGGGAGTTTTACGAGCCATAGTGTTTTCCTAGGAAAAGTCGTGTATATAATAATGTATTGTGTCTCTACCTCATACTCTATGACAAAGCGGACAGCTTCGTAATATTACTTACTGATTATTAAGCCTAATACGGACAAAAAAAGAGCAAATACTAAGAATAGTGTGGTATCAAATTTGGGATACTCTCTCGTTAAACCTAGTTAATAGTTAAATAGTGTCTTTTTAGAGAAGCATCTTGATAGATGTCCGCCATCTTAGTTGTAAATAGCTTTTGACTATTAGCAACTAAATAAATGATGGCGGCAATCAATAGAATAAATAACAGTGTAAGACTGGTTAACTTTAGCCAACCAGTCTAAAGCTACTAGTAAACAGTAGCTTAGAAGCGGTAATGAGAGAATGCTTTGTTAGCATCTGCCATGCGGTGAACTTCGTCACGCTTTTTCATAGCAGCGCCTTTGCCATCAGCAGCATCATTCAATTCGCCTGCTAAACGCAGTGCCATTGATTTCTCAGAACGCTTAGCAGCAGCTTCAGCTATCCAACGCATAGCCAATGCAGTACGACGGGAGGGGCGTACTTCCATTGGTACTTGGTAGGTTGCACCACCAACACGGCGAGCTTTCACTTCTACCATTGGGCGTACATTTTCTAAAACGTCTTCGAAGAAAGATACTGGATCTTCGATTTTACGTTTTTCGCTTACTGTTTCAAGTGCACCGTAAACGATACGCTCAGCAGTAGATTTTTTACCATGACTCATTACATGGTTGATGAATTTTGCAACAGTTTGGCTACCAAACTTAGGATCCGGTAGGATCTCACGGGTAGCAACGACGCGACGTCTTGGCATAATAAATTTCCTTGTCTTCAGGAGTGTCTGACATTCACAATCTCGCACCAGTTATTAATCAGGTGGCGTTATATCGAGTTGTCAGTCAGCCTTACTGCACGGCGGTATGTTTTAACAGTGAATTACTAATTTAATAATACTGTCAACACCAGACCCATGCACAGTTAATGTTTGGTATAAAAAGCTTATCTAATAACGATTAGTTATTAAACTTTAGGCTTCTTAGCACCATATTTAGAACGACCTTGCTTACGGTCTTTTACGCCTGCGCAATCCAATGCACCACGAACGGTGTGATAACGTACACCTGGTAGATCTTTTACACGACCACCACGGATAAGAACAACACTGTGCTCTTGTAGGTTATGACCTTCGCCGCCGATGTAGCTTGATACTTCATAGCCTGAAGTCAAACGTACACGACATACTTTACGCATGGCTGAGTTAGGTTTTTTAGGAGTCGTAGTATATACACGAGTGCATACGCCGCGACGCTGTGGGCACGCTTCCAACGCAGGAACTTTTGACTTTTCCTTGATGGTTTTGCGACCTTTACGAATCAATTGGTTAGTTGTTGCCATGAGGCATCCTTCTCCCGTTTGGTATAAAACAAAAAAATGGGGTAATGCACCATCCATCTGACGTTAATGACAGATTTTCGGAGCACCCATTTTTAGGACAGTGTATTATAAAGAGTTGTTGCTGCTATTTCAACCACTTATGAGTGATTGTACTTTACAACATTTGATAGATATGCATTCAGCCTGTTGCTGTACCCACTTAGCTGCCTTTAATTCAAAGCCAACTAAAAAATAAGCCACTAAACGTGGCATAAAAACAATATCACATGTGGTCTGAATAAGATGTTTGGTGATAAATAGACATCTATAATAAGTAAATGGCGATATTATCTAAATTTTCAAGAGTTAAAAGATAATACCACCAATATTAATAGTTAGCGATTGGCCTATAATGACTTATAAACGCAACCTTATATAGAAAACTAAAAAATAGAGATGTTTAAATTGTCTTTATTTACTTTGCTTATCAGCAGACTTATCTTTTGCGGCGCTTGACGAGCTATCAGATGATTCATCTTGCTCGTCTGTGCCATCTTTATTTTCAGTATTGCTATCTTTGGTATGATTGTCAGTATTTTCTTGCTCATCGCTGCTAGCCGCTTTGTCTACTTTTGCTTCGCTACTGCTATCATCCGTAATTGCACGATTTGCCAGCTTGGCTTCTGGTGCGAAAGTCGCTTGAGCCACGCCGATTACTTCATCAATTAACTGGCTGTTATAGTGCATACCAATGACGACCGCTGTGGCCGGTAAGAAACGGCGTACCCATGATAAGTTGATTTGATCCAAATCAATACCAACCTGACTGGCGATATTATCAACTTGTTCTGCATAAAAATTAACGTTTTTGTTTTTCAGGCCTAGGTTTTTGAGCTCGTTATGCAAACCACTATTTTGTGCATTATCAAGCAAGCCTTTACCAATACCGATACCAGCAAGCAATGCTTGTTTTTCTTGCATCTTGCTTAGGTCTGCATTTGATAGCAATTCATAAGCCATCTTGATACCTTGGCTGCCTGTCAACGGTTTGTTATAGACAGCAGCCAATTGATAGACGGTACGTAATGATACTAGTAACAACCACAATGTATCAGCTAACAATCCTGGCAGACCTGCTAAACCTGTCAAACCACCTATTGTCGCAAGTGCGCGGTTTTGATTGGCGATATCAGTAGCTAATGCGTAACGCTCTTCGTCATCTAGACTGGCGATATTGGCAAAACGATGCTCACTAGGCAGATCAATCTGACTCCAGTTAGACGCGAGCTTTGCTATTTGCGCAAACGCTCCATCAACGGTTGTCTGAAAAAAGCTATTTGGTACTACTTTTTTGGCATATTTGCCATAAGTAGCAAAACGTGGCCCTAGTAACTGCTGAGTCGCTTTAAGTGTTTGCTGACGAAACAAGTCTTGCTGATAGTCTTCGTCGCCCAAGTTAACCGCTTTGTATTGACGCGGCTTGCTTGTTTTAGCATTGACACCGTCAATGATTGCACCCATGCGCTCTAGATTATTACGGGTCAGAGAGCCAACTGTTTTAATGCTTTTAGAAAGAATGCTACGCTTTGCCATCGTGATGTCCTTAATGTGGTGATTGATTTTATAATAATAGATTTTTACTTATAATTGATATGCTATCTTAGCGAATGACTATATTCAGTGTCAGTGCGAACAATGTTATCGCCATTACAAACTTTGTATCTAAAAGTATAACTGAATCACTAGTTGATGCTATGTTAAAGTTTATTTGTTCAGTTATATTCAAGCACAGCCTCATATGTCTCTGGTCGATTTATCGACGACTACCCTGTTCAGATCACCTTTGATAGATTTAATTTTTGGATAACCCTTAACCTTCAGTGCTATTTTGTCGTTATTTTGCACTTGTACAAAGATTTTGGACGCCTGATACGTTATCATATGCCATAATTCACAGTACAGTTGTACTCGGATTTATAAAATACCCTTTAAACAGTATATCTAGACGATACATATAAATAATACATCGTTTAATTATGACAGCAATTATAGCTGCAACAGAAGCATTTGATATTCAAAAACACTCTTTCTTTAACATATTCTTTAACACACTGTTTTGACACATTGTGGTTATAAGAGAGTGGTACGTTTGAGGTCAAATAATAGAAGTAGATATTAAAAACGGTTATTAGAAATAATTTATTAACAGTAATTATCAAAAAATCGTTATTTATAAGGAATAGAATATGCGCCGCGTTGTTATCACTGGAGCAGGGATTGTCTCTTGTATCGGACATGATTTAGCCACTGTTACTGCTGCTCTTAAGCAAGGACAGTCTGGTATTACGTTCAATGACTCTTATGCTGAGCATGAGTTTAAGTCACAGGTAAGTGGTAGTATTGATAAATCAGTACTGGACACGTCTGCTATCGACCGTAAGCTTAAAAGGTTTTTTAGTGATGCCAGTCTCTATGCTTATGTTAGTGCGTTAGATGCCATCAAACAATCTGGATTGTCACTTGATGTTATTAGCCAAAACCCACGCGTTGGTGTGGTTGCCAGCTCTGGTGGCGCTTCAACAGAAAATGTAGTCGCTGCTGTCGACGCCATGCGTGAAAAAGGTCTGCGCGGTGTTGGTGCAATGGCAGTACCTAAGACTATGGGCAGCTCAGTATCAGCAGCGCTCGCAACAGGTCTAAAAATCCACGGTATCTCCTACTCTATCTCTTCTGCTTGTGCGACTTCAACACATTGTATCGGTCATGCTGCTGAGCTTATTCAACTAGGCAAAGCCGATGTCGTCCTAGCAGGTGGTAGTGAAGCTGAGCATTGGACTCAATCATGCATGTTTGATGCAATGGGTGCGATGAGTACTCAATATAATGACACGCCTAAACAATCCTCGCGCGCGTATGACAAAGACCGTGATGGTTTTGTGATTGCAGCGGGTGGCGCGATGGTAGTCGTAGAGAGTCTAGAGCATGCACAAGCGCGCGGTGCTAATATCTTGGCTGAAATTGTCGGTTATGGTGCTAGCTCTGATGGTGCTGAAATGGTAGCGCCAAGCGGTGAAGGTGCCGTACGCTGTATGCAGCAAGCATTAGCCGAGGCTGGATTAGACAGCGTCGACTACATCAATACTCATGGTACCAGTACGCCTTTAGGTGACATCACTGAGCTTAAAGCAATTGCTAAAGTGTTCGGTGGTGATGTTAGTAAAGTACCTGCTCTTAGCTCAACCAAGTCTATGACTGGTCATAGTTTAGGTGCGGTCGGTGCTCAAGAATTAATATATTGCTTACTAATGCTGCAAGAAGGCTTTATCGCACCAAGTATCAATATCGAAGAATTAGACCCTGCTGCTGAAGGCTTTGATATCGTCGCCCAAATGCGTGAAACGAAACTTGAGACACTTATGAGTAACAGCTTTGGCTTTGGTGGTACAAATGCAACGCTAATCATCAAAAAGTTCGACGCGTAACCGATGCACGAAAAAAATCATAAGACTACTAAGCAGACAGATTCTGCCCTATCGCCAGCTACTAATCCTAGCTGGCGTTTTGGTGAGCTGCCTGCCGCAGAATTAATGCCGCACCTACAGCGTTATCTGCTAGCACAAGATGCTAAAGCAAATTGGCAGCTTGTTTGGCTGAATAACAATGGACGGCCCGTAATCGGCTTACTTCCTAAAATGAGCTGGTCTGTTTATTTTGATACTGCTAATAATCCATTACCTGATACGCCATTAGCTACTTATAAAGTTATTCGACATTGCCGTGATGTTGAAACGACTAACGATGCTGATAATAGTAATGCCATCACAACGGCTTATATGAGCTATGCGGAATGGCAAAACAGCTTAACGACCTACAGCCAAGCTTATGAGACTGAAACTGATGACAGAACATCGACAACTGATATCACTGAAAATCCCAATTATCATCATGGCCTAATAGGGTTTATCGGCTATGACATTGCAGCTCATGAGCTGAGTCCAGCTGCCAATATTGAACTGGCAGCACAGCCTTGTGCGGTATTGGGTCATTACGATATTTATCTGTCACCTAAAGAAAACAGCAAAACTGGTTGGCAGTTAACCGTCAATACAACGGCTAACAGCTCAGGCAAAACCGTTGATGATGAGTGTAGTAACAAAGCTATCGTAGCGCTTATCTCATATCTAGACAGAATAGATAAAACGTTGTCTGACGCATGCCTGAGTCAAAAACAACTTGAGTCATCAACACCTGCTCCTTTAATATTGCAAGCACGATGGGGCAAGCATGATTATCAGCAAGCATTTGACCGCACCCAAGACTACTTACAAAAAGGCGACTGCTATCAAATAAATCTGACGCAAGAATGGCACGGTCAGCTCTCTCATAAAACAAGCAATACCCAATCAATATCTAATTTGATTGATTATTTACCTATGCTATATCGTAATACAAAGGCGCCCTTTGCAGGATACCTGTCAATTAATGGCATGCATGACAGTACAAACACTCCTAATATACCTACGAATCTGTTTGAATTATTAAGCTGCTCACCTGAGTTATTTTTTACCTTCAAAAAAGATACTAGCACTGGTAAACATCACATCATCACCAAGCCTATTAAAGGTACGATGCCGCGTGGTGCAACGAATGAACAAGATAACCGCTATAAGAACCAACTAAGTGATAGTGAAAAAGATCGTGCTGAAAATGTGATGATTGTCGATTTGTTGCGTAATGATTTAGGCAAATATGCCAAAACTGGCAGCGTAAAAGTACCACAGCTATTTGCAATA
Source organism: Psychrobacter sp. TPE 89C (assembly GCF_055522395.1). NCBI lineage: Bacteria > Pseudomonadati > Pseudomonadota > Gammaproteobacteria > Moraxellales > Moraxellaceae > Psychrobacter > Psychrobacter sp. TPE 89C. The sequence continues at coordinate 36,687 of NZ_JBVFXW010000028.1, read as the reverse complement.
GAAAGCTTTAGTAATGTGCATCATATGGTTAGCACCATCACCGCTGAGCTCAAAGAAAACACCCATCCGTTGGCAGTATTGTTTGGCAGTTTACCTGCGGGATCTATTACTGGTACACCAAAAAAACGTGCCGTTGAGATTATATCTGAATTAGAAACAGCACCACGTGGTGCCTATTGCGGCACTATGGGTTATATGAATTTTGATGGTAGTGGTCAATGGAATGTACTGATTCGTACGCTGCAAGCCAACGCTTCATCACATAATGATTTGAATAGAGAAAAACACATCAGCTTATGGGCTGGAGGTGGTATTACTATCGCTTCTGACTGCGATGCTGAATACCAAGAATGTTTGGATAAAGTGGGTAATTTGCTATCAGTTCTTGCCCAAAAGAATCTGAGCAAATAGAATTATAGTCAGAGAACTATTAAATGGCTACAGCATTACCCTCCCTAAATGTACTACTAGTACATTCTTCGGTCGGCTGCCTTATATCCATTTTAGACTTCTTTGACTATAGATATTGTTTTAAGAAGTAAAAAAGTAAAGCCTGCTCAACACAATGTTGGCAGGCTTTACTTTTATTAGTCATTATTAATACAACAGGGACGATTCGTTAATTCGTAGCCAATTCAGTATCAGCATGTAATATTTTTAAGGCATCTATTAAACGGCTATTCTGATCTGCTGTACCAACGGTAATACGCAAGTACTCATTGATACGCGGTTTGTTAAAATGTCGAACGATAATGCCCTGCTCACGTAACGCACTGGCCACAGCACTCGCATTGCCCTCTTTTGGACGTACAAATACAAAGTTGGCGTGTGACGGCAGCACTTTATAGTCCAAGGCTACTAGATCTGCTGTTAGTGACTCCCGCAGGTCAATAACCTGCTGACGCGTTTGCTCAAAGTATTCAACATCTAAGACACTGGCAGTCGCACCCGCTTGCGCTAACTTGTCTAATGGGTAGCTATTAAAGCTATTTTTCATACGGGTCAATGCTTCAATCAATGAGGCATTACCAAAGGCCATACCGACGCGTAATCCAGCGAGCGAGCGTGACTTTGAAAAGGTCTGCGTCACAAGAATATTGTCATAATCATTGAGTAAGCTTATGGCTGAGACAGTAGCATCTGAGCTATCCGCTTCTATCTGGGCAAAGTCAATATAAGCTTCATCAATCACGATCACTGAATTAGAATGCTCACTCGCCAATTTGCTGATATCCGCAAGTGATAGTAGCAATCCAGTTGGGGCATTAGGATTGGCGATAATGATACCGCTACAAGGCTGACGATACGCATCTGGACTGATACTAAAATCAGCATCTAAGGCAATTTGTACCAGCTCGATACCAAAGGTATGCGCGTATACCGGATAGAAACTATAACTAATATCAGGTGCTAAAACAGGACGCTCTTTTAGGAAAAAGCTAGCAAACACCAACGCCAATACTTCATCTGAGCCATTACCGACGAATACTTGATTGACATCGAGGTTATATAACCCTGCCAATGCACTACGCAATTCATCAGACTCAGGTGCTGGATACAAGCGCAAATCATCTGCTTGACGTTCCAACACTTTAGCGATGGCTGCCCCTACTTTTGGAGAAGGTGGAAATGGGTTTTCGTTGGTGTTTAGTTTGCATAAATTGTCGTGTTGCGGCTGCTCACCTGGTGTATAAGGTGACAAATTGCGTGCTTTAGATGACCAAAGTCTCGTGTCTATCTTTAATTCACTCATAAGTTATCCTACTATTAGCCACAAAAATTATTAAAAAAGATGTCAGAAGAAATGACAAAATTAAATTTTACAGTATTCAAAATATATTACTGATAACGATAACGAGCTGAGCGCGCATGGGCATCTAAGTCCTCACGCTGCGCTAAAATATCTGCCGTTTCGGCCAATGGTTTGCTGCCCGCTTCACTACAATAGATAATAGAAGATTTCTTTTGGAAGTCATAGACACCCAGCGGCGAAGAAAAGCGTGCCGTGCCTGAAGTTGGCAACACATGGTTAGGACCTGCACAGTAGTCACCAATCGCTTCAGGCGTATGACGGCCCATAAAGATAGCGCCAGCGTGACGAATATCATTGAGCAGCTCATCAGGATTGTCTACTGACAATTCTAAATGCTCAGGTGCCACCCGATTGATCACTGCAATACCCTCTTGACGGTCTTTAACTAAGATAAGCGCGCCACGGTTCTGCAATGAATCACGAGCGATATCAGCTTTTGGCAATTCTGCCAATGCCTTTTCAATCTCAGCAGCAACTTCAGCTAACTGCTCTTCACTAGTCGTCACAAAAATAGCTTGGGCAATACGGTCATGCTCAGCTTGTGACAATAAATCCATCGCCAGCCAATCCGCACGGTCTTGCGCTTCACCTTCTGCATAAACCAGTACTTCAGAGGGGCCTGCAATCATATCGATGCCGACTTGACCGAATACTGCACGTTTGGCAGCCGCCACATACTTGTTGCCCGGTCCCGTAATTTTATCCACTGCTGGAATTGTCGCGGTTCCATAAGCCAATGCGGCCACAGCTTGTGCACCACCAATAGTAAAGACACGATCAACCTGTGCCAAATGCGCTGCTGCCAATACCAATGGGTTTAGTATACCTTTGGGTGCTGGCACGACCATGATGACTTCGGCGACACCTGCTACTTTGGCAGGAATGGCGTTCATCAATACTGACGATGGATAAGAGGCCAGACCACCAGGGACATAAATACCTACACGATCAAGCGGTGTGACTTTTTGACCGAGACGATTGCCGAGCTCATCTTCATATTGCCACGTCTCTTGTACTTGGCGCTCATGAAATGTCTGTACCCGTGTTGCCGCTGTCGTCAATGCCGTCTTGACGGTCTCATCAAGATTGGCAAATGCCTCAGCAAGTGATTCTTTGGATAGCTCTAGCTCTTGCATCGTTGTTGCTGGATGCTGATCAAATTTCTTAGTCAAGGCTAATACCACACTATCGCCCTCATGGCGTACTTGCGCGATGATGTCATCAACGGTCTTCAACAAGTCGGCATCATTAACGGTTTCAAAAGCAAGCAACTCTGTCAATTGACTGTCAAAATCGGCATCTTGGGTACTTAGTTGGCGCATGACTTAATCCTATGGCTGAAATGAATAATGTAGTGGTAGCGTGTATTGAATATTAACAATAATTTAGTGGCTTATATATCAGATTATACTGGGCTTTTATTCTCTGACAAGCAAATATGAAAAAACCAGTTTAGCACGCTATATCTATCATAGAGCACTAAACTGGTTTAAAAATTTGCATAACCATGCTTTATATTACCAATGATTGCCAGTGGCTTACGATGCACTAGCAATACTGTTTTTAAAGCTATCTAAAATCGGCTCAAGTAGCGCAAATTTACGCTTATAGCTGACTTGATTGACGATAAGACGAGAGGAAACATCACAAATGTGATCACGAGCTTCAAGCCCGTTCGCACGTAAAGTATTGCCAGTATCGACCACATCCACGATCAAATCACCGAGACCGACCAACGGGGCAAGCTCCATCGAGCCGTACAGCTTAATGACATCTACTTGCTGACCTTGGCTAGCAAAGTAAGCGCGTGCCACATTGACGTATTTGGTGGCGATACGTAGGCGACGATTTGGCAGTGGCGCATCTTTTACGCCAGCAGTCATCAGCTTACATTGAGCAATCTGTAGATCCAACAACTCATAAACATGATTGGCACCATGTTCAAGCAAAACGTCTTTACCTGCCACACCAAAATCAGCCGCACCGTGTTCTACATAGGTCGGCACATCGCTGGCACGCAAAATCAATACACGCACATTGGGATTTGAGGTTGGAAAAATAAGTTTACGCGAGGCTTCAGGGTCTTCTAACAACTCAACACCAGCTGCGCGTAGCAGTGGCATGGTTTCTTCTAGAATACGGCCTTTTGATAACGCCAATGTTAAGCCTGAAAACTCATCATTTACTTCGTTTAATACACCGCTGTTTGGTAAAGCTTTGGTTGCTTCAGTCATAATGACATCGTATCCATGTACAGTTGACAGCCCCACTGAAAGGGGCTTTTAGTTGTATATTACTGAGCTTTTCGTGATAACACCAATTACATCCGTGATGGAAGAATTGGTGCTGGATAAGCCAGTTAATATTAATCGTTGGTATTAATACGTTCGATATTCACACCTAGCGCGCGCAGTTTGTTTTCGACGTCTTCGTAGCCACGATCAATATGGTAAATACGGTCGATTAAGCTTTCGCCTTCAGCAGTCGCCGCCGCCATGACCAATGACATAGAAGCACGCAAATCAGTCGCCATTACTGGTGCAGCAGTAAATTTCTCAACACCTTTGACCACAGCAGTATGACCATCAACCTGAATAGAAGCGCCTAAACGATTAAGCTCAGGGACATGCATATAGCGATTTTCAAAGATATTTTCGATAAAAGTACTCGTGCCATCCGCAAGACAGCTAATCGCCATCAATTGAGCCTGCATATCAGTCGGAAAACCTGGATGTGGTTGGGTGCGAATATCAACAGCCAATGGACGGCCTTTCATCTGCGCACGAATCCAATCATCACCAGTGGTAATCACGGCGCCCATGGCTTCAAATTTTTCTAACACTGGCGTTAATAATAGTGCAGATGTATTTTTGGTCAATACATCACCGCGAGTCATCAACGCGCCAGCAAGGTAAGAACCTGTCTCGATACGATCTGGTACAACTGAATACTCACAACCATGCAAGCGTTCAACGCCTTCAATGGTCATGACTGATGTACCGATACCACTTATTTTAGCGCCCATCGCCACCAGCATATTGGCCAAATCAACCACTTCTGGCTCTAATGCACAGTTACCTAAAACAGTCGTGCCTTTAGCAAGTGCTGCTGCCATGATTACGTTTTCAGTACCGCCCACGGTAATCATATCAAATGAGAAGTTACAACCTATTAGCCTGCCACCTTTTGGTGCCTGCGCTATGACATAACCATTCTCTACGCTAATCGTAGCACCCATCGCTTCAAAAGCTTTTAGATGCTGATCAACAGGGCGTGAACCAATGGCACAACCGCCTGGCAATGACACTTCTGCTTCGCCAAAACGCGCCAGCAATGGGCCTAATACTAAAATTGAGGCACGCATGGTTTTGACCAAATCATACGGTGCATAAAAATTATCGATATCTTTGGTATCGCACGTAACAGTATCGCCCTGTTTTTGGATTTTGATACCCATGCCACCGATCAATTCAATCAATGTGCGCACATCTTGTAGCGATGGCACATTGTGTAATGTCGTTGGAGTCTCGGCTAATATCATAGCCGCAAGTAACGGCAACGCGGCATTTTTGGCGCCTGAGATAGTAACTTCCCCTGCGATACGACTACTACCAGTGATTAAAAATTGATCCATAGAGGTGACAACCTAGCGATGAGTGTAAAAAATGGTGAAAATTAAACTTATAACCAACCAGCTAAACGGTTAGTTTAAAATGTTCAATCATATATATAATGGTTTAGCCTTTTGACTGGATATCCCATTCAGCAGGCGTTAATGCTTGAATATTGAGCGCATGAATATCGCCACTCGCAATCTTATCATTGACCAATGCATAAATCGCTTGTTGACGTTGAACGGCACGCTTGCCCTCAAAACTGGCATCAACCACACGTACATCAAACTTATTACCTTGATTGGCAGCTTGAATAAAAGCGTCTGGGAAGTGTGTTTGTAAAAAGGCAATCAAATCGTCAGCGTTCATGCTCATAGAATATCCTGTTAATAGCGGTAAAAAAGGGTTTTATTTTGAATGCAGGTATTATAACAAGAGTTTGAGCATCTTACAGCACTGTCTGTGTATAAGAAAATCTGAACTATATATACAATACCTGCTGAACAATAAAAGCAGTAAATGTTTAAGTAATTAGGGCGTGTCCTCATTTTAAAAATGGTGATAAAAATGAGATAAATCGAAGTCAAACAAGGAAAATAGCGCAGATAATATCGAGATATTAGTCAGCTATTTGACGCCGTTTGGCAAGATTTAGTCATTTTTAACCCATTTAGATAACTATCGATTGAATTGAGGACACGCCCTAGTACTTAAAACTACTTCAGCTCTTTATCTAGATATGTCAGCACTTGCGAGCGCACATCGTTCAACCAACGCAGTGGTGGTGCCATCGCACCGATACTGGTGGCATGACTGGCACCTTCTATTTCACTGACTTCCACCTTAGCACCATAGTCTTTTAGCGCTTTTGTCATATTGACCGTATTTGTGTCATAGACAATCTTATCATTTTCAGCGGTCAATAATAGATAAGGCGGCTGCTCACCTTTTAGCTGTCTATCGGGCATGACTTGGTCAGGAGTCGCATCGGCAGGAAAAGCAGTAGCACTATCAAACTTCCTAAAATCATAGCTATAAGGGCCTGCGATGCCAACAACTGCTTTGATATCACTTGGTTTGATGCCGTAAGGCGCTAAAAAATCCTCGTTAGACACGGCTGCAACTGCATTGAACGCGCCAGCTGATTGTCCCATGACAGCCATGCGCTGAGGATCTGCATGCAAGCTTTTGGCATTGTTATAGCTCCATGCAATCGCTTTGGCCGTGTCTTCTACATAATCAGGATATGGATGCTCGGGTGCCTTCCGGTAGTTAATAACCGCGGTCACGTAGCCTGCTCGCGCCAGACTCTTACCGACGAAAGCATAGTCTTCTTTAGTACCGTTCTCCCATGAGCCGCCATAGACGAACATGACCATAGGATAAGTATCGTTAATCGCGGTCTGGGCTTTCATCGCTTTGGCTAAAGGCTTAGGATAATAGATATCTAAATCTTGTGAAGGCTCATCACCGTAGAGGATGTCTTTACTAACGCCAACGCCACCACTCGATGTAATGCCATTGACGATAGCCAGCGGTGATACAGCTTGCGCACTATGTGACGCTAGCGCGATACCACCTATTGCTAGTACTGCTGTGAATCCTGCTCCGGTGAGTTTTAGCGTGCGTGGCTTTTTATAAGACGCTTTGCTATTAGAGGCTTGTTCATTAGATGTATTACTATGATTGTTTTCGCTCTGCTGTGCGCGTTTCTCTAAATCCTTCATTTACCAGTATTCCTATTATATTTATAAACAATGATGAGCATTACCACAGCCACTTTATAAAATATCATTCACTAAAATTACTATTATTCATTAAAAGTACCATTTACTATTTGGCGGGCTGTTCTACTGCTGACTGTCTATATATTACTGGCTCACTCAGGATTTATCGTGTTTTTCCTGTTAGTGCTGTTTAGTCTTCTTGTCATTAAAATCCAATCACTTAACAGCCATCACTTATCTATCTGGTTTATAAATAATGGCTGCTTTGTCAACATAACTACTTCATCAACTTTGGCTTTACTACTGATCTTTATATAGATCGATGTAAGGACTAGAGGATGGCTGATCACCTGTTGTACCTACTTCTGTCACTATAACTGGCGTGGCGTTATTGTTTCCTACAGAGTTGCTAGGACTAAAATTAGTAGCAGCGGCAGCACCTTCAACGACTGGTGCTGAATCAGCATTGCCCAAGTTATTATCAGTCATAATGTCGTCTTCGTTTATCTTTACCCCTCGATCATCCACGACTGTCGTCAGTAGCACCAGCTCCGTCACACCGACCGTCGTGTTGGCAATATCAATGAGGTTACTCTGTTGAGTGGGTGTCATACGTCCCATAATATAAACCACACCGTTATCGCTCACTGCCTTAACCTGTGAAGAACTAACACCGTTACTAGCGGCCACTTTTGCCAGCAATTTTGAGGTGATATAACCATCCTGCACGGTAGAGCTATAACCTTTTGAGGCACTGACATTCAATTCGTTATAAACGCGGCGCACATCAGGCATAGAGGTAACGACTTTTTCTATCTCTGTTTTAATGGTTTCAGTTGGCACTTCACCGGTCAATAACACTTCACTGTTGAAGCTATCAATGCCCATACGACTGGTCTGTTGCAGGTTTTCTTGTAAACCATAGACATTGATTTTGGCAGTGTGTTCGATACTACGATCAAGCAGACGCTGCGGAATAGTGCGCTCTGTCATCGGCACACCATACGTGCCTTCTGTGCTATTGGTCAGATAGTTGGTCGTACAGCCAGTAACAGCGATACTGGATAGTAATATCATACCAATCGCTGTGCGGCTTGATGAGCTAAAAATAGCAGTGCGCAGATGCATCCGTGTCATGATTTACCTCTTAGGACATGATTTTGACGATTATATAAATTTAGTGGATTGAACAATTTCGATCTAACGGCTTTTAGGGCGTGTCATCAATTAGATTATGAGGCTTAAAATGAGAAAAATTGTAGATAAACAAGGAAGAAATTGCCGTGAATATGTACATATTGGCAAAATTTCTAACGATGTTTAGCAAAATTTAGCCATTTTAAGACCACTAAATGTATAAATGCGCTAATTGATGATACGCTCTAACATAGCTGCTTATAACAACTTGTAATACAGCTACTTATAACATAGCTACTTTACTGAATTTTTGCTGAAGGCGGTTAGGTTTTTGGTAACGATAGCTGGATACCAAATTCTATGTGCTGTTTAGCCCGTACTGCTTCCATATATTGTCACCATGCCTCTGCTACGAAGGCACCCTGAAACCATTCTGGTTGAGTATCTATATTTTGGTTTTTTTTGCTCACACTGCTAGCCGTATTATAAGCAATCACATCGAACCGACATTCATAATCGCTATATTCGGGATGCTGCTGCAAAAAATAGCGCGCAGCTGTGATAACTTTGCGTTGTTTGCTAGCCGTCACACTCAGCGCGGCATCGCCAAATGCTGATCGTTTACGCTGGCGAACTTCGATAAACAACAGTGTTGACCACGCTTGCCCTGTTTCTATCATGACCAAATCTAGCTCGCCCACTTTTGGCTGCTGCCAATTTTGGACAATTAGCTTTAACCCTTGTGCCTGTAAAAACTCACACGCGTGCTGCTCAAACAAGCTGCCTTGGCGCTGTTTTGGTGAAGTGAGTGTCAAAGGTTTATGGTTCGCCATGATGTCGATTGGTCTGGTTAACATTTCAGAATTATCATAGCACATCATGCTAAACTAACCACTTTCGCACGCCCTAGCTGTGTCATCGATAAGTATTTAATCGCTTACTATTTGGCTGAAACATACAATAGATGATGACGGTATAGGCAACCGTGCCATATTCTTTTTAATGACCCGAGGTTTTCATGTCTACTCCTACCGCGATGCCAGCTTGTCTATATATCGTTGCCACGCCGATTGGTAATCTTAGCGACATGACGCCGCATGCGATTGATGTCCTAAAGCAAGTCGCCATCATTGCCTGTGAAGACACCCGTACCTCAGGTAAGCTGCTGTCACACTTTGGTATTGATACCAAAGGCAGCAAAACCGACGATGCTAAAGCATCAACACCTCATCATAATGAAAACAGTGCTGCCGACGATACGGAAACCACTTCAAAGCAAAAAGGCCACAATAAGCTGTGGGCATATCATGAACACAATAGCGCGATTCAAACACCGAAGATTATTGAGATGATTGAGCAAGGTCATTCGGTCGCTTTGATTAGTGATGCTGGAACACCACTAGTCAGCGACCCTGGTTATCAATTGGTACAAGCAGCACATGCTGCTGGCGTCACCGTGTCACCTATCGTTGGTGCCTCTGCTGCCATTGCCGCGCTATCAGTCGCAGGATTGCCGTCAGATCGCTTTAGCTTTATTGGATTTTTGCCAGCCAAAACTCATGGTCGTCAAAAACAACTGAGCGCATTAATCGCTCGTACCGAAACCCTGATATTTTACGAAGCACCGCACCGTATTATCGCCAGCTTAGAAGATATGGCAACGATATTTGGTACAGATCGCGAAGTCGCATTTTGCCGTGAATTGACCAAAACCTTTGAGACGGTACGTAAGAGTACACTTGGCGATTTGGTTGAGTTTGTCAAAGCAGATGACAATCAACAGCGCGGTGAAATAGTCGTTGTCGTCGCTGGCGTGAATGTGGCTCAGGATTCAGATGACATCAGTATCCATGACAAATTATTGCAAAGATTGCTAGAAGACTTATCGGTCAAAAAAGCCGCGGCATTGGGCGCTGATATCACAGGAGTCAAAAAGAATGCGCTATATCAACGCCTACTTGAACTACAGGCTGAATAGCTTTTAAATATAAAAATGGGCGTTTATCACTTAATTGAGGAGAAGTAAGCAATGTACGATGTAATGGCGATAGGGAATGCGTTGGTTGATCACGAATATGTGCTGTCTGATGCAGCATTAGATGAGACAGAACTGACCAAAGGTCATATGACGCTGGCTGGTATCGAAGAACAACAACAATTACTCGCGTATTTTAAACTTGCTAACATTGACCCATCAAAACAAGCGGGTGGTGGCTCAGCTGCCAATGCGATGTATGCCTTTGCCAGTCTAGGTGGTAAGCCTTTTTATGCGTGCCGTGTCGGTGATGATGATCAAGGAGCCTTTTATCTCAGAGACTTGCACGAAGCAGGCGTCGCTACCTCAGATAAATCTATCCATGCAGGCGGTGTGACCGGCTCATGCGTAGTCGCGGTTACCGAAGATGGCGAGCGTACCATGCAGACTTATCTTGGCACCTCAAGTGAGATTGTCGCTGATAATGTAGATTTTGATGCGTTGACGCAAGCAGATTGGCTATATCTAGAAGGTTATCTAGCGATGTCTGAGAGCATCCAACCAGCGATGACTCAGTTACGCCAACAAGCCGGTATTCATAATGCAAAAATTGCGGTGAGCTTTGCTGATCCTGCGGTGGTACAATTTGCCAAAGATGGCTTGCTTAATATGCTTGGTAATAAAGTTGCCGTTATATTTTGCAACAGTGAAGAAGCCAAATTGTTTACGGATAAAAAACAAGTTAAAGCTGCTGCACGTGCCTTGCTTGAATATTGCCAAACTGCAGTCGTAACTGATGGGGCCAATGGGGCTATCATCGCCCATAAATCTGATGACCATTCAGACGTTGAGGTTTATGAAGTTGCTACCCCAGTAGTTGCCAATGTTATTGATACCAATGGTGCAGGTGACAACTATGCTGGTGCATTCCTCTACGCGCTGTCACAGCAATATAGTCTGCCAGAGTGTGGTCGACTTGCCAGCGAAATATCAGCACAAATCATCCAGCAATTCGGACCAAGATTAGATTCACAAGATTATAGAGATATTGCTCAGCGTGTATTATCAGCGTGATATAAATAGACGTTTTTGATGTTAATAAAAAAAGCCCATAGCGAATTCGCTATGGGCTTTTTGTTTGTCACTCAATAAGCAAGTTACTCAGTTCAATGAGAGTCTTCTAGTATTAAGCTGAAGCTAGTGCCTGCTCTAAATCTGCTTTGATATCTTCAATGTGTTCGATACCAATCGACAAGCGAACCATATCAGTACTCACGCCAGCATTGGCAAGTTCTTGCTCATTCAACTGACGATGGGTTGTGGTCGCTGGATGACAAGCTAGTGATTTGGCATCACCGATATTAACCAAGCGAGTAATCAGTTGCAGTGCATCGATAAAGCGTGCACCAGCTTCTAAACCACCTTTAACCCCAAAGGTCAAAATAGCAGATGGCGTGCCTTTCATGTACTTCTTAGCAAGCTCATGCTCAGGATGATCAGGTAACCCTGCATATTTCACCCAAGCAACTTTATCATGGTCACGTAGATATTCCGCAACTGCTTGAGCATTCTGTACATGTCGCTCCATACGTAAACCCAGTGTCTGCAAGCCTTGTAAAATACTAAAAGCATTTAGCGGGCTAAGTGCCGCGCCAGTATTACGCAGCGGTGCCACACGAGCACGAGCGATAAATGCCGCTGCGCCCACGTCTTTGACAAAGTTCACACCGTGATAACTGTGATCTGGCGTGTTTAATAATGGGAAACGCTCAGGATAATCACCCCATGCGAATTTACCACTATCGACAATCGCACCACCAATCGACGTCCCCGTACCACTCATGTACTTGGTCAACGAATGAATGACAATATCCGCACCAAACTCGAAAGGACGACATAGCGCAGGTGTCGCAACCGTACTATCAATTACAACTGGCACGCCATATTCGTGAGCAATATCACTTAGTGCCTGAATATCTATGATATTACCCAATGGGTTACCGATACTTTCTGCGAAGACCATCTTAGTCTTATCATCGATTAAATCACGAATCGCTTCAGGATTTTTGTGGTCAAAGAAGCGTACTTCGATGCCTTGACGTGGCAACGCATGAGCAAATAAATTGTAAGTACCACCATACAAGGTCGACACAGCAACGATATTGTCACCCGCTTCACAGATGGTCTGAATTGCATAAGTGATAGCAGCCATACCAGACGCCACCGCAAGTGCACCGATGCCACCTTCAAGCGCTGCGACACGCTCTTCTAAAACTGCATTGGTCGGGTTCATGATACGGGTATAAATATTACCTGCGACCTTTAAATCAAACAAGTCTGCGCCATGCTGAGTATTATCAAAGGCATACGAGCTGGTGTGATAGATAGGTACTGCGACGGCTTTGGTGGTGGGTTCAACGCTATACCCCGCATGAATCGCTAAGGTCTCAAGACGTTGAGGGGTCTCTGATTTTTGGGCTGCTTGCTGGTCTGCTTGTCCGTCACTCATTATATATTCCTTTATTCCGATAAAAGTTATTAATCAATAAATGACTAATCAACAAATTATTAATCAACAATCTACCACTGAAAATTCAGCTAAAAAACAATCTACCAAATCATAGCAATAAAAAAAGCCAAGTTCATCAAAACTTGGCTTTTTAATTAAAATAACTCTTCGCTAGCACTTAAGTCTGCAGCTTGCAGCTAGACTTTTATTTGTAATAAGCGTTTTCAGTACGGGTATGATCCGTCTCATCAATGACTTGGGTCAACTCTGGTATTTGCTGCTTGAGCTGTACTTCAACGCCTTGACGCAAGGTCATGTCGACTGCTGAGCACCCTTGGCAACCACCGCCGAATTTCAATACGGCTGTAAGGCCAATGCCTTCTTCATCAATCAGCTCAAGCAACTGTACGTCACCACCATGGGCGGCCAGACCTGGATTAATCTCTGACTGCAATACGTAGTTGATGCGCTCTTCCACACTGGCATCCGCACCCACTTTAGGTACTTTAGAGTTTGGTGCACGGAAAGTCAGCTGACCACCGAAACGGTCTTTATTATAATCGATAACGGCATCTTCTAGATAAGGAACTGATGCTGCTTCGATAAATGCAGAAAAACTGTCATACGTAAAACGCAGATCAGCGCTGTCTTCTTCGCCCGGTTGGTTATAGGCCATACAGCACTCTGCACGTGGCGTACCTGGATGCTCGACGAAAATACGTACACCGATACCATCGGTATCTTGCTTAGATAACAAATCCGCTAAGTACCCTTGGGCTGACTCAGTAATAGTAATATTACTTTTTGCTTCAGTCTGATCAGTATCTAGCGCTGATTCATAGTCTGCTGATGGCGCTACTGGGCTATCAACTTGGTCATGCTCACTCATAATGTTTCCTATGCGTTATGACACAAACGCTATATCTATTATGGCTACTGTGTCGTGAATTTGAATGTTTAAAATTTTTACGGCTTGTGTAAAACATGCAGGCTAGCAATATTTGAGATTTATTATTATATGACGCTGCCCGCCATGAGTATAAAGTTTAATTCGTCTATAGCACTCATTATACCTGAATCAAGCATCAATTCCGACCACGCTACTGTGAATTGAACGGTGCCCACTGTAAATGGTTGTCATTGGTTTTTTTAATGATGCTACCTACTGGCAAAGTAACTCAACATTTAAACAATGAAAAACAAACATGCCTAATAGTTGTGTTGGCTGCCAAGTTATTCTCTATATCAAGTTATTCTCTATATAAAGACAGCTGTACCATTTATCAAGCATACTCAGCATTTTCGCTATGCGATACCGTTCACATCTCGTCTGAGCAAGTCATTTGGTTTTGACGTAGTATTGATAGTTTGAATAACTTTGTGCACTGGCTTTATGAGCATGGTAGCTTTGATGCCCTTGTATAAATATTACGTATTTTTCGGATAGGATAATTTTTATGATGACACGGACGTTGCACCTAATAACTACCAAGGATGATGAGAAAATTGCCGTTTGGAAAGTAGTTGATACTATAGAAGACGGTATGATAACCAACACATTAGAAAATAGCTTGCCTATTATAAAACCTCAAAATATATTTTTGACGCACGGTACTTTTTCGGACAAACAAACTTGCTTAAAAATCGCTGAGTATCTGGCTGGCTTTGGACACCACTGCTACATCATGGAGTGGCGCGGTCATGGTGACAGCTCAATGCCAAAAGAAAAATTCAATTTCGAGACGGTTGCTACTTATGACTATGAAGCAACTTTCCGCTATTTTTTTGATGAATTAAAACTCGATAATTTACATTGTATTACTCATAGTGGCGGCGGTATTGGTTTGATTATGTTTTTAATTCAAAACCCACGCTATATCGACAAAATAAACAGCATCAGCATGTTTGCTTGCCAAGCCTATGGTGCAGCGTCAAATCCTACCAGTCATGCGAAAATTATTGCAGCCAAAATACTCACGCGACTGATTGGCTTCATCCCTGCCAGAAAATTAAAGATGGGCGCTTGTGACGAAAGCTACTATACGATGAATCAGTGGTACGACTGGAATCTACAAAAAAACTTTAAAAGTAGTTTCATAAAACAAAGCACGTTTAATGAAAGTGCATTTAATGAAAGTATTGTTAATCAAGCTAGCACTGATACAACTGGCGCCACTGACGAGCCTTTAGACTATCGACAACAGATGCCGAATATCACGATACCTGTATATGCCATCAGTGCGAGAGGAGATACATTCATCTCTCCTACGCATGGTTGCCAGCTGCTCTTTGATAATTTTAAAAATCCTGCCAATGTCTTTCGCGAATACGCACTCAGCCATGGTGATTTAGACGACTATACTCATAGCCGTATTATGATCAGTCGTAACGCTGCCAAAGAGATTTGGCCAACGGTTGCAAATTGGATTGAGCGTCATACTCGATAGTTACTATGCCACTTAGCATAATGAACGCTTTATTATGTACAACAACTGCAAGGGTTGAAACTATTATGGCTGATAATGGCTATCAAATAGTCTGTAGCGGTAGAATGATAACCAATCAAAACTAATGGTATGAGAATTATGCTTATGAACCAGCTTTTGAGCCTTAGGTCGAACAAAGGTACCATAGACCACAACCATCGCTGGCAACAGCGCTACAAGTCAATATTAGTCGCAGGCTCTATGAGTCTAGCCGGTCTGATGATCGGCTGCCAGTCAACTGCGACTACTCAACTTACGACTCCCCCATCCTTACCGCAAAATGCAGTCTTGATTAATAAGGCGACCAATTTATATCAAGTTGATAAGCTACTGTTTCGAAGTGAGCAGTTACGTGTAACTGATATCCCTTTACTTAAAACCAATCGTATTGACGCTATCCTTAATTTACGCTTTTTTGATCGAAATGATGATGAAAAGCTACTAGAGGATATTGTTAATGAGACGTCCTTAGACTTATATAATCAACCGCTTAAATCATGGTATGTTACTCCAAAAGAAATCGCTAAAGCCTTAAATACGATAAAAGATTTACAGGCACAAAATAAGAGCGTACTGGTACATTGCTATCATGGTGCTGACCGTACGGGACTGATTATCGCTATGTATAGAATCATTGAGCAAGAGTGGTCTATTGAACACGCTAAGCAAGAGATGGTCGCTGGTGGATTTGGCTATCACGCCGTTTGGATAAATCTTGAGAACATGTTAAACCCTAAAACCGTGGCTGCTGTTCGTATAGAGATATAGCCAAGAATTTTGTGATATGGCACTCAAGCTGGTAACTTTAAGAATCCTGCCAATGTCTTTCGCGAATACGCGCTCAGTCACGGTGATTTAGACGACTATACTCACAGCCACATTATGATCAGTCGTCACGCTGCCAAAGAGATTTGGTCAACGGTGACTGCTTGGATTGAACAGCATTCTACTTAAAATTATAGGTGTATTTATTTGACCTCGTCACATCATGATTCACATCATCATTGACCGTTATACTATCCCAAACATCTTTACACTTGCCAGAAAGTCATAGGCTGTGTCAGTATTGGCATTATTAATTTTTTACCAATGAAATATAAGTCGTAGGAAATTGGCGTCTATGAGTGAATTATCAGAGCAAAGTTCAGACACACAAACCCCTGATCAGAAAAGCAGTAAACACTATCGTTATTTGGTCTTTATCGGACGCTTCCAGCCGTTCCATCGTGGACATAAAGCCGTCATCGACGAAGCATTAAAGCGCTCGGATGATGTGATTATGCTCATTGGCTCAGCCAATCTACCACGTAGCTTACGCAATCCATTTAGCGTCGCTGAGCGCGCTGCCATGATTAAAGATGCCTACTCAGCAGAGGAAGCGGCACGTATTCACTGCGTTGGTCTAGACGATGCCCTCTATAACGACACGCGCTGGCTACAGTATGTGCAAGCGGGCGTGAAGTCTGTCACTGGTGACTTGCAGAGCGATATTGGGTTGATTGGTCACTCAAAAGACAGCTCATCGTATTACTTATCACTATTCCCCAACTGGGACTCGGTCTCAGTGCCCAATTATCACAATCTATCAGCCACGCCGATTCGCGATAGCTACCTGATGGGGGCTACCCCGACACCTGAGCGTACGCCCGAATCCACCCGTAAAGTGCTGAATGATTTCAAAAAAACTGACGATTATCATCAATTGCATGAAGAAGCAGATTTCATCGATAAATATAAAAGACAGTGGGAATCAGCCCCCTATCCGCCTACATTTATGACGGCTGATGCTTTGATTGTACAGTCTGGACATATCCTGTTGGTAGAGCGCCGTAGTATGCCGGGGCGTGGATTGTGGGCACTCCCAGGTGGGTTCTTAAATCCGAAAGAGACCTTATTTGACGCTTGTATCCGTGAGCTGCGTGAAGAAACGCGTCTCAAAGTTCCTGAGCCAGTACTGCGTGGCTCTTGTCACAGTCAGCATACCTTTGATGACCCCTATCGCTCGGCACGTGGTCGTACGATTACCCAAGCATTTTATTTTCAGCTTAAAAATGATCCAAAAGGTCTACCAAAAGTAAAAGGTGGCGATGACGCAGCTAAAACTTTTTGGTTACCGCTGGCAGAGCTTGATGCCACCATGATGTTCGAAGACCATTATGCGATTATTACCAAGATGGTTGGATTGTAAATTTACATAACGTTGACCGACTAGTACATGATTTACAACCTTATAATCAACTATAGTCTATATAATATATTTTCTTAGTTTTTTATTTTAAAACCTAATTTATCATTTTTGCACACGTTTTTGTACAACAGTTTACACCGCCCGAGTCGATAGACGGCAAGGGTTTACCGCTGCAACTGCTCTTTCATTAAAGCAACTGCGGCATTTCAAAGCAGAGGAGTTCTGTGATGTATACCAGTAATCTAAATAATTTAATTCTTAACAGCGACAGCTATAAAACCTCACATTGGGTGCAATATCCAAGCGGTAGTGAGTATCTGTCAAGCTACATTGAGGCGCGTAAAGGCGACTATGATGTGGTATTTTTTGGCTTGCAAGCCTTTATCAAAGAATGCCTAAGCACCCCTATTACCCACCAAGATATCGACGAAGCCGAAATGGTCGTTCAAGCACACGGCTTGACTTTCAATCGTGCTGGTTGGGAGCATTTGGTGGACAAACACAATGGTTATTTACCACTACGTATCGAAGCCGTACCCGAAGGCAGCATCGTGCCCGTGTCCAACGTCGTATGCCAAATCATCAATACTGACCCTGAGTTTTACTGGCTACCTAGCTATATCGAAACTGCACTATTACGCGCTATTTGGTATCCATCAACGGTCGCCAGTGTCTCGCATTATTGCAAAGACATTATTCGTAAAGCATTAGAAAAATCCGCAGACAACACAGAATCACTCACGTTCAGGCTGCATGATTTCGGCTCACGCGGCGCATCTAGTCAGGAGTCTGTGGCACTCGGCAGCTTGGCGCATTTGGTGAACTTTGCGGGCACTGACTCAATGACGGCACTAGTAGCTGCCAGTCGCTGGTATCAAATGGATAAAGACATGCCAGCGTTTTCTATCCCAGCAGCTGAACACAGCACGATGACTGCATGGGGCCGTGATGGTGAGACAGCGGCCTTTGCCAATATGATTGAACAGTTTGGTGGCGAAGGAAAAAGCTTCTCAGTGGTTTCAGACAGTTATGACTTATGGAATGCCATTGATAATATTTGGGGTGGTAGCCTAAAAGACGACGTGAAAAACATGGGCGGTACATTGGTCATTAGACCAGACAGTGGTGAGCCTACTAAAGTCGTCCGCGAAGCATTAGAGCGCTTGGCAGTGAAATTCGGCACGACTGTGAATAGTAAAGGCTATAAGGTATTACCAGATTATGTACGGGTCATCCAAGGTGATGGTATCAGTCCACAAAGCCTAACCAAGATTATTGATGTCATACTAAAAGCAGGGTTTAGCGCTGAAAACGTGACCTTTGGTATGGGCGGTGGTCTATTACAGCAAGTCAACCGTGACACCATGAGCTGGGCAATGAAAGCCAGTTCTATCTCTATTGATGGCACTTGGAAAGACATCTACAAAGATCCGATCACTAGCCGCTCGAAACGCTCAAAAAAAGGTCGATTGGCTTTGGTCAAAAACAGTAACGGACAGCTAAAAACCATCAAAGCTGATGACTTAGCTGCCGATGCGGAAAACCTGCTGCGTGATGTGTATGTCGATGGCCAGCTATTAATTGAAGACAATCTAACGACTATTCGAGAGCGTGCTGGATGGTAGCAATATGATAAATAGCAATAAAATGGCGACAGTGGCAAGAGATGTCCTCCTTGCCCCTGTTTATCTTTATCAAGGTCGCAGAATCAAGCGTGACACGGTTCGCTTGCCTGAGCCACATGGTGAGAGATATGGTCATGTCCAATTAAGCCAATCTACTAATACCCTGTCTGCTAATACACAAAAAGATGGCGTCCGAAAAATGCTAAACATCATGGTGGTTGGTGACTCAGCCGCCGCTGGTGTTGGTAGTCAAACGCAGCAAGAAGCATTAGTAGGCAAGCTGATCCCTGCTCTGCAGCAGCAGTCTGCTATTCATACTCAGTTTGATGAGCTGACATGGTCATTGCAAGCAACTACGGGTCACACTAGCTTTGATATCTTGCGTCGGCTTTATATCCTACCCACTCCTAGCCAAGCGATTGATGTCATGGTGCTAAGTGTTGGGGTCAATGACACCACTGCCAATGTCTCTGTGCGTAAATGGCAGCAGCAGATTGAAGATATTATTGCTATTGCTCAGCGTAAATTTGGTGTGCGAGAATTGATTTTTTCAAGTCTACCACCAATGGCGCAAATGCCTGCAATACCCACTCCTCTCAATAATTTTATTGGTGCCAAAGCATCTACTTTGGATAGGATACTGCAGCAAGTCTGTGCCGAGCATGACAGTGTCACTTATATGCAAACTGACTTTGCAAAGATGATAGAAGAGCACTTTAATGGCAAATCTATCGATATCGCCGTGATGTTTGCCAGTGATGGCTTTCATCCTAGCAGCCTAATGTATGGCTATTGGGCACAGCAATTATCAGAGCTGATAGTACAGGTGCTAGACACGCCGACTGCTTAAGGCTTGGCTTAATTTCACCTTTAAAAAATACGACTGCTAAAATTCAAACAAAAAAAACCGCTGAATATTCAGCGGTTTTTTATTGCTTTGCGAAATATATTTACACAATAAGTGTAAATTATTCTGCAGCGTCAGTATCAGCAGCTTTCTTACGGCCACCAAACGCACCAAAGCGTTTGTTGAAGCTAGCAACACGGCCTTCAGTAGAAGTTTTGCGTTGTTCGCCAGTATAGAATGGATGCGACGCACTTGAGATATCAAGTGGGTAGTATGGATATTCTGTACCTTCGTATTCACGAGTAGCTTTGGTTTTAGCAGTTGAACGAGTCAAAAAGAAAACGTCAGCGTTAGTGTCGTGGAATAAAACTTCTTGGTAATTAGGATGGATATCTTTACGCATAATAAACTCTCTATGTCCGATGTATGTATAGTGCTTTTGAGCAACATCTTAAATGATGTGCCAAATCAATAATGGCATACGTAACTGAGGCACTAAGGACATTTATAAGTATGGCAGCTGCATCACTGGCTTATTCCAGCATCCAACACCATTCCTCTGCTCACTTAGCCTTTCCCCAGCGGGAAAATCAAACCGCGATTTTAACGGTTTTCGACGTCCGATGCAAGTCAGTCGGGTGCTAAGACTGTAATGATATGCCAATACAATCTTGATAAAGACCCATCAGTTCTAGAACACCAAAGAATAGTATGCCAATGGTAGTAAAAGCTATAGCAGTCGATACCCTAGAGTAGAGATCGAGATGAATACCGTAGTAATTGCATCATAGTTATATAGCTAATAGACCATAGCATGCCATATTATTCCGTTAGCAATTTAGCTAGCGTTAATACCCCTGATGCCAAAGGGCTGTCTTTACGATAAACAATCGACAGCTGAACTTGCTTTGACCCATGACTGAGTGGCGTCATGACCAATGATTTTTCATATCGACTACCGACCACCATGTTTTTACCAATGATGGTGTAGCCTAACCCTGCAGCGACGCATCCTAAGACACCATCAGCGCTACTCATCAGCATCAGCTCATCACACCCTCTGCCTGCTTCTTGTTGCCAAATGATAGCCTGTGTCCTATAACCACAACCTTCGTCACGTACGAATAAGACAGGATCATGCTCACTATCTAGTGGCGTCACCATCATCAGCTCTTCTCTGACAACAGGAATCACCACCAGATCTCGATGTTTGGGTGCATTGCCAATTGCCGCACAGTCTACTTTATTATTTAATACAGCCAATACCAACCTATCGCTAGTATCTGTATAGATTTTAGCGCGAATCTCAGAGTGGTTTAACTTCAGTTGCTTCAGTGCCAATGGCATATGGACAGCAGCAAATGTCTCAGGCATACCGATTATTAATTCATAACTGTCTTTATTTCGCAGCATAGCCGATGTGGCTTGATACTCTAATTGTAAAATTTGATCAGCATAATCGCACAGCTGTCGCCCGCTCGGGGTTAATTGCAGCTTTCGACCAATGATATTGAATAATTTGGTATCTAACTCCCTTTCTAGTTTTTTGATACGGTTGGTAATATTTGACTGAACGGTATGCAGTTTTTCAGCAGCGCCTTTAATACCGTCTTCATCAACCACCGCTTTAAACGTCTTTAACGTCAAAATCTCCATGTGAAAATCCTTATTCACTTATTAAACAGTTCTTATAATGAGAATATTTTGTTCTAGATAATTCAATTTTTAAGATTAACAGAGTCACGTATTCTTTGTTAATAACTTTCCGATATGAAGTAATAAAAATGTCTATAGAACTCACGAAAGTCCGTGTATATATGGCTGGAATTTGCAGTTTAATAGTGACTGTAGGGGTTGCTCGATTTTCTTATAGTCTATTGCTGCCAGTCATGCAAGAAGGCGCTGGCTTAACAGAGTTAGGTGGCGGGTGGTTAGCCAGCACGAACTTTATGGGTTATATGTTTGGCGTTTTGATTGCGGCGAGCATGCATAATCTGAATTATAAATATCACTTACATCGTGTTTATCTTGTTTTAAGTGTAGTCACCTCTGCAGCTATGGTTCTGACCACAGATATAACCACTTGGGCGATATTAAGGTTCCTCGCTGGTGTCTGTGCTTCAGGCGGATTTATTATTGCTTCAGGATTGATATTGAAATGGCTGGTAAAGAATAACCACCGTGCTGAGCTCGGGATTCATTTCGCAGGTGCAGGTTTGAGCATTGTGATTACCTCGTTATTGTTTGAGGCAATGCAATCAATATCAGCAGATTGGCAACAGCAATGGTTAGCACTCTCTGTGTTGGCTATTGTCTTTGCTGTGCCTGCATGGTTATGGATGCCACACCCTTCCTCCGATAGTAAAAATCAAGAAGTGATTAATGACAATCCACCAAGCAAGACATTCAAGTCATTAATGATGCTCGCCTATTTTTGTGCAGGTTATGGCTACGCAGTCAGTTCTACCTTTATCGTCGATATTGTAGAGAGTACAAAAGGCTTACAAGGACAAGGAGGATTTGTCTTTCTATTGATTGGCTTGGCCGCTACCCCAGCTGCACTTGTATGGGATCGTATTGCTCGGAGGTTTGGTTATCTTAGGACACTAATCGCCGCTTATCTTTTACAAATTATCGGCATCATACTACCTGCAGTCAATGACAGCTTACCTACGGTCATAATCAGTGCATTGTTATTTGGCGGTACTTTCATCGCTTGTGTGAGTTTGGTATTGACGATGGCCGGTAAATTCTTCCCAAGTGATCCTGCTAAATTCATGGGAACAATGACGTTATCGTATGGTGCAGCTCAAATCATTGCACCCATCTGTACAGGTTATATTGTTAAAATTTATGGAAGTTATGACCCTGGCCTGTATCTATCAGCCGCAGTCGTGACGATGGGCACACTACTCTTGTATGGTTTATTGAATTTAAAGCATCCTCAACCAAAACCTGTCACTCACAAACTATCAAAAAATGAGATTTAAACTTAAATCTGCATACTAAAATAAGTACCAAAACTATTACCAAAATAGCTAAAAGCAGCCACTCGATGGCTGCTTTTTTTATTGATATAAAAATAACGGCTTTATTGTTGGACTATATATTCAATAAAACGCATAAAAGCTTTTGATAGGCTTGTTAACCTCGAAATTTATTGTTATATTCATATATGTGAATTTACGAATATAATACATATCACTGAGGAAGCAGAAAAATGGATACAATAAAAGTTGATTTTATAGATATAGATAAAGAATGGGATAAGCAAATATCAGACTATCATTTTGACGTATACCATCTATCTGGCTGGATTTCGGCATCAGCCGTCGTCGATAAAGGCATGCCTCAAGGTATAGTCGCTCACTATAGAGATAAGAAAGTGTTTTTACCTATTATCATACGAGAGATAGACTCAGAGCATTGGGATGCTACTTCTACGTACGGCTACGGCGGTCCTGTGATGGACAAGACGCTAACCGATGCCCAGCTCGATCTCGTACTAGAAGGCATAAGAGCTTTTCTCTTTGAAAAAGGTTGTGTGTCATTATTCATGCGACTGCATCCAATCATCAATAAAGAATGGCTGCCTACCGTTGGAAAAGCGCTTACTCACGGCCTGACATTAATGTCTGACTTAACAAAATCAGAAGAAGAACACTGGAGCGAGACTCAGAACCGTCATCGTCGAGGCATTAAAAAAGCCATGAAAATGGAAGTTGTCACAAAAATTGAGTCCCTAACCAAAGAAAGCGCCATGGTGTTTTCGAACATTTATAAAGAAACGATGGAACATGTTAATGCTAGCCAGTATTACTTTTTTGATGACAACTATTTTTTCAATTTATTTGAAAACCTTCAAGACAGAATACTACTAATAACCGCTTATCAAGACGGCAAAGCCATTGGTTCATCGATATACACAATCTGTAGAGAGTCAGGCATTATGCAGTTCCATCTCGGTGGTACACTCAACGCCTATACACATCTACAGCCGTCTAAACTTATTACTCATGTTGCTCGTAATTGGGGTAGAGAAAATAATTATAGCTTACTCCATCTTGGTGGCGGCCTAGGCTCCAACCTAGATTCGTTATATGAGTACAAAAAAGGATTTAGCTCACAAGAGCTGTTGTTTAAGACCTATAGACTCGTGGTCAATTCATCCAAATACGCCGCGTTGATTGCGAATAATTGGTTTACTGAAAATGATTTAAGCTCAGATTTTTTCCCTTTGTATAGAAAAGAGCCAACCAAAGAAACTGTATTGGAAGCTGAAGGCACTGAATCTCTAATAAGTGTGTGATAAGCAGACTCACCGACTCTCAGCAAGTATCAGCAAACAAAAAAGCAGCCACGATGATGGCTGCTTTTTTTGACTTAAGGTTAAGTGTGTTTATTTCATTTTAACGATGTGCCAAACACCCAGTTTATTATCGCCATCTTTATCACCTACCTGAGTATCATTGGCATAGAAGTACAAAGGTTTGCCATTCATGGCCCATTGATACTTACCATCTTCGCGCTGAAATGCAGCAAACTGACCTGAGGCTTTCGCATTATCAGGTGCTAAAAATGCTGGCCATACTAGTAAACACGCAGCGCCACATTCTGATTTACCCATGGCATCTTTATCAAAAGTATATATGGTCATGTGATTGTTCGCATCAACCAACATACCGTTTTTGCTCGTAATAGGTGCCGTATTATTAGTAGCCTGCACTTCATGCATGCCAGAACCATCCTTCCCTATTACATTGTTTAACGTTGAACAACCAGTGAGCGTCAAAACACCTGTCAACGCCGATAATATGAGCATACGTTTCATGATAACGTCCTTGTTATTGTCATGGTTAATTTTATTTAGAGTTTGCTTACGATTATACGACTTGAGTACATATCATTTGAGTACATGTGCTTTGATTACATGTGATTTGAGTAAAAGCAAAAATGACCCAATCCTGACTTCAAGCTATTCAATATAGCATGTGCATATGGACAGTTGTTTTTATACAGAGTGGTCTTTACAAAACTGCTTATATCCTACGGAACAAGCCAACAAATCCATCGCACTGGACAGACAATCCTACCTACTCGTTGACAAAACTCATGTATTCACTTACTTATTTGCCGTCATATCAGTTGTAGTTTTTCGTAAAATAACGCTATAGAGTTTAAGAGTTACTACACAATAGAAAATATTACTACTGCGGATTAATATGCATATTGAAGTTGGCAACTTTGCACGCATATCAACAGTTATAAGTTATTTAGACACCAGATAGTTAATGAATACATCGAGCACTATTTGCTGTGAATGCTATTAAGGATATAACAACGAAAATGACTCAATCTGTTATCAAAAATCAAACGCATCCTACCAAACGCGTCGGTATTCTAGGTGGTGGTACGGCCGGAGCAACTATTGCTATTCGCCTTGCAGCGTTAGGGATTGAGACCTATTTATTTGAAAAAAACAAATCACTGATTGATGGCCCACCGATGTGTCATCTACATGCAGGGGGCAATCTATATCGCGAGATACCTGATGAGGACTGTGTCGCCCTACTAAAACAATGCATCGATATTTTGCGTCTTTATCCTTACACCATTGACGTACGTCCAACCGTATTTGCCGTGCCGACACGAGACGGTGGCTTGCCCGAAGACTTGCTCCCACGCCTCGATATATTGACCGATGCCTATCGGGAGCTTATCGCTCAAGACGACAATAATAAAGTACTGGGTGAGCCAGAAGACTACTATCAGCTCTATAGCCATGAGCAATTGATTGAGCTGTCCGAGCGTGAGCAAGTTGCTGTACCAACGACCGTTGACGAATGGATGATACCAGTCGCCAAATATCTGGATCTGAACAAAGTCAAATTTCCATTGATCGTCGTACAAGAGTATGGCTGGAACATCTTTCGCTTAGCGGCCTCTGCACAGTTGGCATTAGCAGATTATGACCATGCCCATGTCTTTACCGATACTCAAGTACAGCAAGTCATGCCTGTCGACTGTGAAAACTGCTCAAACGCGGATCACCATGTCACCAAATGGCGTATCGACTATCAACAAGCTGCTGGTTACGAATCAGCCCTCAAATCAAAGCCTCAAACTGAGTCTATCGAAGTAGATTACTTGATCAATGCTTGCGGCTTTCGTACTGGTGTGATCGACGATATGGTCGGTGTCAAAGTGACTCGCATGGTCGAGTTTAAATCCTCTTATATTACGCATTGGGATAATGCTGGTGGACAGATACCAGAGATTATCGTCTATGGCAATCGAGGCACACCAGAAGGCATGGCGCAGTTGACCCCTTATCCAGGTGGCTACTTTCAAATACATGGCATGAGTAAATTCATTACTTTATTCGATGATGGATTGGTCGCTTCTAGCAAAGACAGTGCTCAACCCAAATTGCCACCGCAATATGTGCACTATATCGAAGATGGCTGGGACAAGGCACCATTACAAGCTCGCAGCCAACAATCGATTGATTACGTGGCTGAGTTTGTACCGACCTTCCATAGCGCGCGTACAGTTGGTAATGCGCTATATGGCGGGCAGCAAATACCCGGGCAAGATGACACCTTGCGAGTCGCTGATGTGAGCCTGTATTCTAATATCCGTTATGCACGTGCTGAAAATGTCAAAGCGTCATCGACTCTAATCGCTGCTGATCAAATCGTTGACGAGTTGACCAAACTTGGCTTGGTTAATCCTGATACGCCTGCGAGTCGAAATCGCGATGCTCACGAATGGTCTTATCTAACACACAACGATAGTATGACCATTGATAGAGTCGCTCGTGGTTTGGCTGAAGAACGCGGCTTTCCCATAGCGATGGCGGGCGTGAACCATAGTATTCCTAAGAAGGATTTAGATACGGTATAGTCAATCTCATATACATATAAATGACATACGGTATCAGGCTTATCTTAAGCTTTATCATTGGCTATTTGAAAATCGAGTAAAAAAGAGAGAGAGAGAGTGGCATATTATTAGCTACTCTCTCTTTTTTTATACATCTACGCTTGATTGTTTTGTGCTATTTATAACTTGAATCTATTACAAGCTAAATACCGCATAGGCTCGAACTTAATTACCAGCCATTTTTTCTGTATCGACAGCACTATCGATAGTTACTACGGTTTTTAACAGGTCAATGGCTTCATCAATCGTATTGCACACCACCAAACGCTCAAGATCTTCTTGCTTCATAAAACCTTGGTCAGTAGTATATTTTAAATGTTCAACCATACGATCATAAAAACCATTGATATTGAGGATGATCATCGGCTTTTCATGCTGATATAGCTGACGCCAAGTAGCAATCTCCATGATTTCTTCTAATGTACCAAGACCACCAGGCAGTGTAATGAAGGCATCCGCATACTCTGCCATCACTGTTTTTCGAGTGTGCATGGTATCGGTCAAGTGTAAACAAGTTAGCTGTTCATGAGCAATCTCATGTTTGAGCATAAAGGTTGGAATCACTCCAATCGCTTGTGCACCGCCCTTGATCACTTCATCTGCAACGGCACCCATTAGCCCAATACTAGCACCACCGTAGACCAAACCCATACCGTTATCTGCTAACTCACGACCTAGCTCGCGTGCTGCTTGCTCATAGACTTCTTTATTACCGAGACGCGAACCGCAATACACTGCCACTAATGGCATCGTCAATGCTGATTTATTCACTGCTTGCTCAATGTTAGTGATGTCTTGGCTAGTGATAACTTCATACGTATCGTTATTAATCTTCATTTGCATATAGCTTCCTTAATGTTACATCGATTGTTTTTATTGAATGTCTATTGATTAAAAATTTAGTTATTAAAAAGTGTATGTATACTGGGGCATGCCCTCAATTCAAAAATAGATTTTTACGAAAACCTTGATAGATAATAGCATTTAAAATAAAAAAAATAGAACTTGGAAGTCATCTTCGAGTGCCTTCCTCACTAGGATTTATTTTAACATAAGCAACCCTGTCAGATATCAGCAACGATTTATCACTACGCAATGACTACATGCCCGAGACGGTTAGCTCTCATTTACTCATAAAACGCAATGATAAAAAAACTAAGGTCAAACCATGGAAAACAGCCCTATCAATAATCAAATAAATACTGACTCTCAAATAGATGTTTACTCTCTAAGCATCATGACAGACCGTAATAAGGCATTAGCAGCGACCGTTTACCGCCCTGCAAAAACAATAAAAACAGCGATTATGATAGCACCTGCTACTGGCATCAAACGCCAGTTTTACCATAGCTTTGCGACCTACTTAGCAGAACACGGCTTTGGCGTACTGACGTTTGATAATGAAGGCATTGGCGAATCGCTTTCCTCTGAGTTATCTAAATGTGATGCGTCTTTAATTAGTTGGGGTCGCCATGACATGCCAGCCGTCCTCGATGCCCTACAAGATGAGTTCTCTGATGCAACTTATCACTTAATTGGTCATAGCGCGGGCGGTCAGCTTATTGGGTTGATGCCCAATTATAAGACTATCAAATCCGTATTCAACGTTGCCTGCTCATCAGGACGTATCAAAAACATGAATATGCCGTATAAGCTCAAAGCAATGGGCTTTATGGATGCCTTTATTCCACTCGCTAACTTGACGCTAGGCTACACACCATCGGATAAAATCGGCATGGGCGAGCCATTACCGCGCGGTGTAGCTCGACAGTGGCGTGATTGGTGCAATGGCGCAGGCTATATCAAGACCGCTTTTGGCAAGAGTATACACACGCATTTCTATGATGAACTGAGCATGCCAGCGCTTTGGTTGGGCTTTAGCGATGACGATATCGCCAATAGCAAAAACATGGATGATATGATTCGCGTATTTACAAAAATACCAGTAGAAAAGCGCTTTTTAGAACCCAAAGATTTCGGGCTAAACCATATCGGTCACATGCGTTATTTTAGTAGCAAAACCAATGCCAAAGCACCAGAGCTTTGGCAGATGGCAGTTGATTGGCTGAGTAAGCAGCATTAAGAGGGATATTTACGTTAAGAGGAGTATTTACTTTTCTGAGCTTTCGTTCTCTTCTGCTTTGATACGCTTGGTCAACGCAGAATACAGCGACGGCTGCATGTTATGAATATTGCCTATCATCCATTTGACATAGCTGATAGGCACCTCTTTAATTGGCTTGCCCTTATGCTTGCCAAACGGCATTTTACTCACAGGGGTCGCTTTATTAGAGATAGCATGTGCCGCTGCAAAATCCGTCGGAGCAATCTCTAGGCGTTCGCAGCAAGCCTGATACAGCAAATAACACATGCGTGCATCACCCAGTGCATCATGAGCAGCTACCGTCATTCTACTTGCTTCAGACTTCCCCAATAGCTGATCGATACACTTGGACTGACCGTAAGCACTCCATTCTGGAAAGGCTACCCTCGCCAACCGCACCGTACATATGAGCTTGGCAGAGGGGCTACCAATCACTCGCCAATCAAAACGTACGTTGTGACCAATCAAATACTCAGGCAATTCAAATTGATCTAATTCAAAACGCTCAAGACCTGCTACATCCTCATCAGTAATGCCATGCACTTTGATGACAATTGGTGATATAGATCGGCCACTATTAAAGTATTTCATCCACTCGAACCCTGTCGCCACATTAATAGTCGCAACTTGAATAGGTCGTGGATCACGGCCTTGATCCGTTTCGGTGTCGATAATCAGTGCAGTGTCAAAATCAGTCATAGAATATGGGTCATCAATAGTGGCTGAAATAGCCTAACAGAAACGTTATAGTGAACAGCAATATGCTTGTCACATCTATAACTATTGGGATAAAAGCCAAATATAACAAGCTCATACAGAAAGTAAAGGATAGAACTTCTACAATATAGTATTCAATAATATAGAAAATTTAAGAGAGCCCTATGCTACCTGTCGATGAACATCAGCGAGCCAAACCCACATTTTTACGCCGTGTACTAAGCGTACTAATTAGAGCTGCTGTATTGGTGATGCTACTGTTTATATTAGACAAACTACTGCCAAGTATCAGTCAACAAACCCAGTCATTTGTTGTGTCAAAATGGCAGCAGTTGAGTCTATTGCAGCAATCGCTGCCTACAGAAGACAGCCTACCCTCTCCGTTGCCAGAGCAGCATCTAACGGATACTTGGGGTGCTGCGCGTAGTCAAGGCCGCTCGCATGAAGGTATTGATGTCTTTGCAGCGCGAGGCACACCGATACAGTCGACAACGCAAGGTATCGTCCGCAAAGTAGGTGAAAATAATTTGGGTGGTCGCGTGGTGGTCATCGTTGGACCTGGCGGTGCAGGACACTACTATGCGCATTTAGAAGACTATGCCGATATTGCTCCCAACGACTGGGTGAATGCTGGTGATATCATTGGTTATGTTGGTGATAGTGGCAATGCAAAAGGCACACCGCCTCATGTCCATTATGGGATATACATCAATGGTAGCGCTGTGAACCCGTATCCATTTTTGCAAAAGAATTAGGGCATATTATCCGTCTATAAATCAGTAATATTTTCGGTCTTAACTCGTAGGAGCGGATCGAACATAAGCTGCTGGGAATACCATACTAAATGTGGACCCGACCCCTTCTACCGAGTCAATTTGTAATTTTGCCTCATGTTGGTACAAGACATGTTTTACAATCGCTAAGCCCAAACCTGTACCACCTGTGGCACGACTACGGCCTTTATCAATACGATAAAAACGCTCCGTCAAACGCTCAATATGCTGCGATGCAATGCCAATGCCATTATCCTCAACAGCGAACTTGCAGCCTTCTGACGTCTTGGTCCAGCTGATGGATATATCGCCACCTTTTGGAGTATATTTAATGGCATTGATCACCAAGTTAGACAATGCACTATTTAGGTACATCTCTGAACCTTGTAGCCCGTCATAAGTATCTATCTGCAAATGAATGGTATGGCCATATGATTGGTTATAGGCTTGCGCATCATCATAGACATGAGTCAACAGCTTGGTCATATCAATATAAGTCAGCTCATAAGCCTCTTCGATTTCAATGCGAGATAACAGGAGCAAGTCATTTACAATTCTATTCATGCGAGCTGTTTGCTGAGTCATCAACTCAAAACCACGACGCCAATGTGGCGGCATATCTGGCTGATGTGAGAAGTTTTCTAAATACCCCATCATTACGGTCAATGGCGTCCGCAATTCATGCGAGACATTCCCGACAAAATCGCGGCGCATTTCTTCTAAATTATGTAATCGTGTCACGTCATAAATAATGAGCAGCTTTTCATCACCAAACGGTGTAATTTCACACTTTAAATAGCGCTTAGCATCTCGCCATGATTCTATATGAACACCATCGTTAGGTATCGTTGTGGACTGATAATATTGACGGAATTCAGGGGCGCTGATGAAGTCAAAAATGCTTTGGCCTTTATCCGTTACTTGCAATAGCAGCAAATCCTCTGCCGCTTGATTCCACCACTCCAAACCATCATCATCATTGATTAAAATCACCGCATCTCTTAATGCTTGTACGGCGCTGCTGATTTTTTTAAGTTGATCCGTTGCATGCTTCTGAGAGTTTGGCTCTAACGTGCCCTGTTGATTATTTTCTATTGGCATAGTATTGCTCATCTATTGTCCTTACCACTATTCGCTATATTGAGTCACGATTGCCAAGGCACTTTTATTATCAATTAATTGGGTTCAATAAAGCTAGAAAACCGATAGCCTGTACCACGAACTGTCTGTATCAACTTATCACAGTCATGTGGGCGTAGTAAGGTGCGCAAACGTTTGATATGTACATCAATGGTTCTATCTTCAATATAGACGTTGCCACCCCATACCTGATCTAGCAGTTGTGTCCGCGTATAGGCACGCTCTGGGTGACTCATAAAGAACGCTAATAATCGATACTCAGTGGGGCCAACCTCGATGACTTTGCCTGTGGCTGTCACGCGCTGGCTCTTTGTATCTAGGCTCAGACTGCCTATTTCGATAGGCTTATCACTACTGAGTGCACTACTACGGCGTAACACTGCTTTGATTCTTGATATCAATTCGCGTGTCGAAAAAGGCTTGGTCATATAGTCATCAGCACCCGCATCAAGGCCGTGAACTTTGCTATCTTCTTCCCCTTTGGCAGTTAGCATAATGACTGGTATCTCAGAGAGCATCTCATCGCTTTTGAGCATTCGGCAAAAATCCACACCGCTTTTATCTCCGGGCAGCATCCAATCTAACAAAATAAGCGCCGGCCTATGATCGACGACTTGCTGATGCGCCTCTGATACATCAGCTGCCTGCAAGCTATCAAACCCAGCCATTTCTAGTGTCATTACGATCATCTCACGAATCGCAGGTTCATCTTCAACAATCAAAATTTGCTCACTATACATACGGTATTCTCAGCGTTAGATGACGAAACTCAACTTATAAACAAGGCGATAGGCGCTCGCTATATTTTATCTATTAAACGGATTAATTATGACAGCTTAATGACATTTGTTTGAAATGCCTTATCTGTAATATTGAATCTGATTGTTTACTTTACCTCTAATAAAAAATTCAGCGGCCCATCATTGATGCTCGATACCTGCATATCAGCGCCAAACTGACCAGTGGCCACATTCGTATGTTGAGTTTTGGCATAAGCGACCAATTGTGCGAACAATGCTTGTGCCATATCGGGTGCCATTGCACCACCAAAGTCAGGGCGACGGCCTTTATCAGTTTTTGCCATCAAAGTGAACTGTGATACCAATAGCAATCCACCGGCTACTTGCTGGACGTTTTTATCTAATTTACCATATTTGGCAGGGTCATCATCATTTTCAAAGATGCGATAAGTCAGGATTTTATCGACCATTCTCTGCGCGCTTTGTAGCGTATCATCGTGGCCTAAGCCAATATATGCCAACACACCTTGCTCGATGGTACCGACACACTGTTCATCGATGGTAACACTCGCACCCTTCACTCGTTGTATAAGTGCTTTCATTTACTGACTCCTTACAGATTATGCTCATACAATAACATGCTGTCCATGATAAAATGCTGCCACTAACTTACCCATTAATTATTACATCAAACTCTATTTTGGTAACCTCATTATGAATTTATTCACCACTTTGCAACAGCTTGTCCCACAACAACAGCTAAGTAAAGTTGCTGGACGTTTGGCTGCCAGCCGACATCCTTACGTCAAACGTACTTTTATCCGTAGTTTTGCTAAGGCTTACAATGTTAGCTTGGACGAATATGAGCGCCAAAGTCTCAATGCTTATGAAAGCTTCAATGACTTTTTTACTCGTGAGCTGAGAGAAGATGCTCGCCCTATCGATACCACTCCTGACGGCATCGTCAGTCCTGCGGATGGTACTATCTCTCAACTCGGTCAGATTGACGACCATAAATTACTCCAAGCCAAAGGGCGCTACTACGATGTCGGGCAGCTACTTGCTAACAGCGAAGATGGCAGCTACTTCGCTGATGGTAGCTTTGCGACGGTCTATCTAGCACCAAGTAACTATCATCGCGTCCATATGCCATTCGCGGGAACTTTGACCAAAACTCGTTACATACCGGGCACGCTGTTTTCAGTCAATACGACCACTGCGGCTAACATACCTGATTTGTTTGCACGCAATGAACGTTTGGTTTGTATGTTTGATACTAAGTATGGCAAAGCAGCAGTTGTGATGGTCGGAGCGATGATTGTCGCTGGTATTGAGACAGTAGCGACAGGTAAGATTTCACGTACGGATAATATCCAAGAAGCCAACCATGACATGAGCTTTGAGAAAGGCGATGAGCTGGGCCGTTTTTACTTAGGCTCAACCGCCATTGTAGTGCTACCAAAAGCCGCAAAAGCTGCTTGGCAAGACAGTATGGAGGCCAATAGTGTTGTACAAATGGGACAACTATTGGGCAGTACCGATACCAAATAAATGTAATACCGACTCACAAAACAAGAGCCGCGAAAAATAAAAGCCCCGTTAAGCGTTATGATTTACGCTTAACGGGGCTTTTTACTGTAAGGCGCTTCAGTATTAAAATATATTCAAAGCACCTTAATATCGAAAATGCTTATGAATAGGATAAGCAAACAGGATATTTTCCTCTTGCGTACCACTACCGATATTATGAATAATCATCGGTGTGCCATCATCAGCTACCTTGTCCGAGACAATGCCTATGTGCGGCAAATTATCTTTTGGCAAACGCCATGACATGATGTCTCCCGCTTGAAAGCTGTCCTTGTCCGTAATCGACAATGTCTGCCCATGACGCTCAAAAAACACTTCGAGATTGGGCACACGACGGTGATCGATATTTTTGTCCGTCGATTTCAGTCCCCAATTCTTTGGATAGCTTGACCAATTAGATTTCATGTCATGATTGACCAATTGCTGTAGATCAATATTTTGCAGACGATACGCTCTGATGATGACATCGGTGCAGACGCCACTTTCTATCGGCACATCACCACGCGGAAACTCTAATTTACGATAAGCAGGATCGTAACTGGTGGTAACCCCAATTTGCTTTTTGGCATCGTGCGCCAATTTATTACCACTACTGATAGGGGTCGCGGCTTGAGCCATTTGTGCCAAGCCCAACACACTGACCAAGACCAGTGATGTACATAATGTTCTATAAATTACAGATAATCTCATTTAACAATCTCTTTTTGGTTGAACCAATCACCAGTACTGTAGCACGTGCAAATGATAGCTAAGTTGCAAAATGTTTAAACAATCACGCTGTCCCTTTACAAATCAATCAACCACCCTTGCTGAGTTGCGTATTTAATATTTTCTGATAACCAGTCATGAATGCTAGGAAAGCTGTCTTTAATAAAATCATGTGCACCGCTTACTTGCGAGCGAGTGACACCCAGCTCAATCCATGTTTTTCCTTCAGTATTTAGATTGAGTAAAAAAGGCAATAAACGATCGACCACTTTTAGCAGCTGCGTCTCTTTACTATCGCCCGTCTCTTGCTCTTCCCAAACCTCACTTAAATTCGCAATACCATTACCACGTTCAGCTTGTAACCGAGCAATACCCTCACGCTCTTCTACGTGTGCAGTGCTACGAGTACTGGCATATAAAAAAGTATCTCCAGCATCAATTTCACCCAAATCATGTACCAGTGCTAGCTTTAGTAATTTTTCATGATTGACATCCAGTTTAAACTGCTCAGCGATGGACCAACATGCCATGGCCAAATGCCAAGAATGCTCAGCAGAGTTTTCTTGGCGCGTGGTAGCCGTCACATAGCTGCGGCGATTGACTCGTTTTAGGGCGTCTAACTCTAGTAAAAAATGGGTGACGTCATTTATCTCGATGTCTGCAGTGTGCGTTGAATCGGTTAATAAGATAGGTTTGGCTGATACTGCTGGATTAACTACTGACATACTGTTCTCTAGTTTTTCTATGGATTGATTGCGCTTTATCTTACTTATATTAGAAATAAAAATAGCGCTGATTCTATCAAGCGCTATTTTTATAAAAACCATTCAAATATATCTAACTTATAAGTGTAGGCATGATACTAACGGCTTAACTATACGTCATGCCACAATCTACTTAATCAAATTGCTAATGGTTTTAAAGGCAGGGTCTTCGCTGCTACGACACAGTTCAAACAGAATGGTTTCGACCGTGGTAATCACACCACCTGCCCGGCGGATACGGCGAATGGCTTGCTTTTTATCGTAAGGAAAGCGTGAGCCAACCGCATCTCCAATGATGACAGGTTGCATACCATTATCGAGTAAATCCAGTGCGGTTTGTAGCACACAGACATGCGCCTCTACCCCAAATAATAGAACAATGCTGCGATTCTGCTGTGCTAGATAGTGCCATGAGTCATTGTTGTCGCAAGCGCTAAACGTGACTTTCTCAAAGTTTTTGGCATTAGTACCTTCTAATATTTCGCGTATCTCCGGCAATGTATCGCCTAGACCTTTTTTATACTGCTCATTGAGCATGATGGGAACATTCAGCGCTTGCAGACCTTTGATAAGCGTCACTGTTTTTTTGACGATACTTTCGTGGTCATAAATATGCGGGGTAAGACGCTCTTGCACATCAATAATCATGGCTTGCGTATTTTCGCGAGCGATTCGATAGGTACGATCGGTAATCATAGTAGACATAGCACACTCCTTGTACAACTGACGTTTATAATTCAAATCCGTTTTAGTTTTATCATTGTTGAACCAACTCTTATTTAGTCACAGTTTTATGAATGCGTCAATGGAGATAAACTTAAATAATCACTATAAAAAACCTTAGCTTTTAGAGCTAAGGTTTTTTTATAGTGATTAAGACCATAAATATGAAAGTTTATCGCTATTTTTCTTTTGTGTTTCTAATTTGGTGCGGTTAGCATCAAGTAGAGCTTACTCTTGTGGCGTGTTTCCAGAGTCTTTGCTACCTTCAGCCCATTTGCCTAAGTTATGCGCTTGGCAGCTGTATTTCGCCATTCGCGACGCAGTACTTTCACTATTACCGTTATCCAATGCTTGCTGATAATTTTTCATATAAATACTGTCCGTTGGCTGACAGTTACTGCTTGTGGTAGCACATCCAGCTACTACAAGTATACCCAAAGATAATAATCCCATTCCCAATAAATTTTTCATATCCACTCTAGAAATTATAATAATATAATTAAAAACTAATTAATCGATTTTGCTCTCAAAAAAAACTCTGCACGAGCGCAGAGTTCTTATT